>MNVP01000057.1:1356-18924 GCA_001871815.1 Candidatus Omnitrophica bacterium CG1_02_40_15 | reverse complement strand
TTGCCGCGTTTTTCGCCCAAACCGTTTGTTCTCAACTATCTGCAGATATCCGCGCCCAGAAGATTTTTTGACTCGTAAAAACATGGTGGCTTCTTTCGTTCCACCACTATATTACATCAATTATCGACGATAGTCAAGGATAATTAGTAAATTTCATGGCACCGCATTTATTACTCTCTCAAACAGGCCTCCCGTCGACAAACCACATTTAAAACCTTCAAAAACAGCCCCAAACTGTCGAAGAAAGGTTTAAGCTGCGTCCCGATTATAATCTGGACGCAGCTTCTTTGTTTCGATTATAATATCGGCAGGTATTTATCTATTTCATACTGGCTGACCTGGGCCTTGTATTCATTCCATTCCATCTTTTTATTGCGGATGAAGTATTCGAATACCTTATCTCCAAGGCATTCTTTTATAAGCTTGCTCTTTTCAGCTATCTTTATTGCCTCCAGAAGATCCTCAGGCAGGGATTTTATGCCTGCCTTTTCTTTTTCCTCTTCGCTCATATGGTAGATATTATCATTTGCGGGTTCAGCTAATTTATACTTTTTATTTATACCTTCTAACCCTGCCGCAAGCATTACGGAAAACGCTAAGTAAGGGTTACAGCTCGGGTCAGGTGAGCGGTATTCAATGCGAGTTGCTTTTTCTTTGCCTGGCTTATACATCGGGATGCGCACCAGCGCAGAGCGATTCATTTGAGCCCAGCATATATAAACAGGCGCTTCATAACCAGGCACCAGCCTCTTATAGGAATTAACCCACTGGCTTGTAATCGCAGTAATTTCAGGCGCGTGCTTCAAAATGCCTGCTGTGTAGGCCTTGCCTATATTGGATAAATGATACTTCTCGCCTTTTTCAAAAAATGCGTTTTTATCTCCTTTAAATAATGACTGATGCACGTGCATGCCAGAACCGTTTATTCCAAAAATAGGCTTTGGCATAAATGTAGCATATACCCCGTGCTGGCGCGCAATCTCTTTAACAACAAGCCTGTAAGTCATGACATTGTCAGCCATTGTTAAGGCATCAGTATAACGCAAATCTATCTCATGCTGGCTTGCGGCAACTTCATGATGGCTGTATTCAACATTTATGCCCAATGCCTGCAAGGTAAATATCGTATCGCGCCTCAAATCCTGCGCTACATCCAAAGGGGCAAGGTCAAAATAACCTCCGTTATCAAGGGGTTCTGGAGTTTTTGCATCTTTAAAATAAAAATATTCCAGTTCCGGGCCTACATTATAGGTAAAGCTCATTTCTTTTGCCCTGGATAAATTGCGTTTTAAAACAAACCTTGGGTCACCCTCAAAAGGTTTTCCGCTTGGTTCATACACATCGCAAAACATCCTGGCAACGCTATAATCCTCTCCTGAACGCCATGGTAAAATTGCAAAGGTATCAGGATCAGGCCTGGCAATCATATCTGATTCTTCTATGCGGCCGAACCCTTCGATAGAAGATCCGTCAAACCCCATTCCTTCTTCCAATGCGCCTTCTAATTCAGAAGGAGTAATAGCAAAGCCCTTTAAAAAACCCAGGACATCTGTAAACCATAAACGTATAAATCTTACGTTTTTCTCTTTTGCTAATTTCAAAATATCCTTATTTGTCATCTTTGCCATTATAGCCCCCTATGTTATATTTTGGCACACTAAAGCTTTTGTAGGGACAGCACAATGTGCTGTCCCTACCTCAACCTTTGCCTTTATACTCTACTATAACTGTTGTTTGTATCCCACCACGCGTATTAAATATTCCTCTAATATATGCCCACCTGGGTTTACAGGCCTTTACAAAATCCTCTAAGATCTTATTTGTAACATGTTCATGGAATATACCTATATCCCTGTAAAAAAGCATATACATCTTGAAAGATTTCAATTCCACGCAATATTTTTCAGGCTTATACTGAATGGTTACATTCGCAAAATCAGGCAAACCTGTTTTTGGGCACACGCATGTAAATTCAGGATTGTCTAAAGTTACAACATAATCCTTATCGGGATATTGATTTGCCCAGATTTCTATCTCTGGAGTCTTTAACCTGCGTATATTTTTCTGTAACCCTTCATAAGATGATTTTCTTGGCAAAATCTTTTAGCGGATAGCGTTTAGCGTATAGCGTATAGTTTTTTGTTTGCCTATACGCTATCCGCTCTACGCTCTACGCTACCCCTTCGTACATTCGTTATTTCATTTCATGCGCGACTATAATAGCCTCCGCAACTTCTTTCATTGGCTTCCTGCGGTCCATGCTGTATTTTTGAATGCGCCTGAAAGCATCTTCTTCTGTTAGGGCCTCCTGCTTCATTAATATCCCTTTCGCCCTCTCTACAACCTTTCTTGTCTCAAGCTCCTCCTGTATAACCTTTGTCTTCACCATCAGCTCTGTATTTTCTATTGCTATAGCTGCCTGGTTCGCGACGCTCGTAAGAACATTTATTTCTGTAGGCGTAAATTTATGAGGCTGGGATGTATAACAGTTCAACACGCCTATCACTCTATTTTTTACAGCTAAAGGCACGCACAATAAAGACACAAGCCCTTCTTTTATGGCAATATCCTTATATTTGTACTCAAGCTCTTTTGTAACATCCAGTATTACTATCGGCTTATTTTCAAACACTGCTTTCCAGGCAACGCCCTCGCCTCTACTCAATGGTTTTTTGTTTATATATGCCTCGCTTATGCTCTGAGTAGCCCTTATATCTAAATTCTGTTTCTTTTCATCCAGAAGCATCAATGAGCAAATCCTGGAATTCATGACCTCTGCTGTAACAGTTACTATAAGTTTTAATATATCCTCGAGATACAGATCGCTTGATATAGCTTTGCTGATCTTAGAAATGGCTTCTATGGTATCGTTGGATTTGGATGTTTTTTTTATTTTCTTTGCACTCATATTTGTAGTTTTGAGATTGTTTCGCTTCGCTCACAATGACATGATTAGGCGTCATTGCGAGGAGTCCGCCATTGTTTCTGTGGCGGACGATGAAGCAATCTCTTTTAACATGCTACTATGCTTATTCCTGCCTCATCTGCTAATTTAACTGTCTCTTCTTTATCTATTATAAGCGTCTTTTTCGCCTCTATTGCAAGGCAAGCGGCCTTAACTTCCTGGAGTAGTTTTATCGTATCAGGCCCCACGACAGGCACATCAAACCTCATATCCTGGCTTGGCTTTGTCACCTTTATCACAACAATGCCTTCATTGCCATATTTGGCAGCTCTTTTTATAGCCTCATCAGTGCCTTCAATAGATTCTACTGCCAGGACACTTTTTTCTTTTACTATAATTGATTGGCCAATGTCCAGGCCCGCTATAGTCTTTGCTATCTTCCTCCCAAAATCTATATCCTTCAAAATCCTTTGGTCAGGTAATGTCTTAGTAAGAATGCCTTTCTGAGGAAGGTAGTCTGATAAAAATATTATTGAACTTAAAACCTTTATGCCTTTAAATTCCAAAAGCCTTGCAACAGAGCCTATTATAGAATCTGTTTTTTTATTCCTTAGATTTCCCAGGAGAAACTGCATCCTTTGGTCAATCTTTATATCCTTATCGAAAAGCAGCTTATGCCTTACCTGGCCTGCCATTACAATAGAACGTATATTTTCTTCCTTGAGAATCTTTAGCAATTTCTCAAGTTCTCCTACGCCAAGCCAGTATATTTTACTTACAAATTTTTCAAGCTCTCTTGATGTTTCTTCGTTTATGCCTATCGCAACTACTTCAATGCCTTTTTCCCTGGCGCTCTCGGCAAATATGATAGGAAACCTGCCATTGCCAGCTATGAGCCCGATTCTATCAACCATATCTTACTTGCTGCCTCTACAAATCCCTCTTTCTGAACTTTTAAGAAAATCCAGGAGATATTTTACTTCTTCAACAAGCTTGATTTCTTTTTTAACTTTTTTTATGCTGTTTTTTAAAGCGAGTCCTGAATGAAATAAAATCTTAAACGCCTTTTTTAACTCCCGCTGAGCCTTCTGAGGCATACCAGCGCGTCTAACGCCCACCAGGTTCAACCCATATATCCTTGCAGGATTTCCATCGCAAGTAGAAAAGGGGGGGATATCCTTCACAACCTTTGAACAGCCTCCTATTATCGCCATCTTTCCAACCCTTGTAAACTGGTGTACTCCTGCAAACCCTCCTAGCACAACTTTGTCTTCCAGTGTAACATACCCTGCAAGAGTTCCTGCATTTGCAATGACACAGTTATTTCCAACCCTGCAGTTATGCGCAACGTGCGAATATGCCATAAAGAGATTCTCGTCTCCTACAGAAGTGCTGGTTCCTCCCTTTGTGCCAGGGTTCATTGTAACATATTCTCTTATAATGTTATTTTTGCCTATCTTGAGAAATGTTTTTTTGCCTTTATATTTAAGGTCTTGCGGCGCGCTTCCTATAACAGCTCCTGTAAATATACGCGTTCCTTCTCCTATTATAGTATATCCTTCAACTGTAGCGCGCGGCCCTACAACAGCCCCTTTTGCTATCTCCACATTAGGGCCTATAATAGCATAAGGGCCGACTTCTATATCGTCGGCCAGCTTTGCTTTTTTATCTACAATTGCTGTGGTGTGAATTTTTATCATGATTAGTAGGAAGCCATGAATTCCTTAGCCAATTTTACCCATCTACAAGAGCGAACATCAGGTCTGCTTCGCTGACAATCGCGCCGTCCACAAGCGCCCTTGTGTGCACCTGCCCTATCTTTGACTTGAGCTTTATAACTTCCACTTCCAGCCGCAGCTGGTCTCCGGGAACCACTGTCTTCCTAAACTTTACATTATCCAGGCTTATAAAATATGCGTATTTACCCGTATTCTCTTTTTTATTCAACAACAATACTCCTGCGACCTGCGCCATTGCCTCTACAATCAAAACCCCTGGCATAACAGGCCTGCCTGGAAAATGCCCTGTAAAAAATTGTTCGTTTATTGTAATATTTTTTATGCCTACTGCTTTTTTATCAGTCTTTATTTCGATTATCTTATCCACCAGGAGAAACGGATACCTGTGCGGAAGTATTTTCTGTATATCCATAGAGTCCAGAATATTTCCGCTTGCTTCAACATAAACAGCTTTTATGCCGCCTGTCTGAAGTTTTTCTCTTTGATTATTTATCTTTTCCACAAGCTGTACATTAAGAGGATGGCCGCTGCGCATCGCGATAATATGTCCCATGATGCTATAACCAAGAAGATATAAATCTCCCAGAAGGTCCAGTATTTTATGCCTGGCAAATTCGTCTTCAAACCTGAGTTTATTATCTATAACCCCGCTTTTTCCCACTACAACTGTATTATCGTAATTAGCTCCTTTCCCGAGGCCTTTTTTTCTCAATTCATTCGCCTCTTTCTCAAGGCAAAAAGTCCTGGCAGCGGCAATCTCTTTTGTAAATACGCCCTCATCTACAGTAAATGATATATACTGGGCTTTTAAAAGAGGGTGTTCGTAATTCAATGTATAAGATACTCTGAAATTGTCGTCTGGTAAAACCATTATCATGGCCCCGTCCTGTTCAGCCCATAGAGGAGTTTTTACCTGATAAATCTTTTTAGGAACGCCCTGGTCTTCAATGCCAACTCTTTTCAATATATCTATAAAACCCATTGCGCTCCCATCAAGTCCGGGAAGCTCTGGCCCGTTTATTTCTATAATAATATTATCTATGCCAAGCGCCCACAATGCTGCCATCAGATGCTCTATCGTATGCACTTCTACCCCGTTAATGCCGATCGAGGTACGGCGAGGGCTTTTTTCTTGGCCAATTATATTGTTTATATCAGCCTTTATCAGTGAAGAATCTTTTACATCAACTCTTATGAAATTTATGCCTGTATTGGTCGGGGCAGGTTTAAATTTAAGATTAACATTCACCCCTGTATGAAGGCCTACGCCGCTTAATTCAGCTGGCTTTTTTATTGTTCTCTGCTCCATGATACTCCTTATTTACAATGTTAGTCGTTCGTCTTTTGTCGCTCGCCGTTCGTATTTGATTTTAGCTTTGCCATTTCTTTTTCGAGTTGTTTTACCCTTTTAAATAAACCAGGGAGATTCTGGGTAAATGCATAAATCTTTTTAGCCAGAATATGCGGTTTGGCAGGATAACCTGAAACGCAGGTATTTGAGGGGATGGATTTTGTCACGCCTGATTGAGCCGCCACCACAACATTATCGCCAATGGAGACATGGCCTATAACGCCTGATTGGCCTGCTATAGTAACATTTTTGCCTATATTCGCGCTGCCTGATATGCCGCTTTGCGCAACTATTATGGAATTTTCTCCTATTGACACATTATGAGCGATCTGAACAAGATTATCTATTTTCGTGCCCTTTTTTATAATAGTTTTATCAAACCGCGCCCTGTCAATAGTAACATTGGCGCCAATCTCTACATCGTCCTCTATTATTACTGTCCCTATCTGCGGAATTCTATGATGCACGCCCTGGACCGTAGAGAAACCAAAGCCATCGCTTCCGATAACAGTTCCGCCGTGAATGACAATTCTATTTCCTATATTCACCCTTTCCCTTATTATTACATACGGGTAGATAATACAGTCACTGCCAATTTTAGTATGGTGGCCTACATACACGCCTGCGTAAAGGATAGTATTATCTTTTATCTCTACGTTATCTTCCAGCACAACATATGGCTCTATGGCTACATTCTTCCCAATCCTTGCTTTGTCGCCTATAATAGCTGTGGGATGAATGCCTTTCGGCCTCCTGACATCGTTTGGCGCCAAAAGAGAAACCATCTTTGCGAACGCCAGAGACGGGTTCTCAGTGCGTATAATTGCCTTGGGGGCTATCTTCACGTCCCTGGATGTTATAATAGCTGATGCCCTTGTATGGCCCATGAGAGGCAGATACCTAGAATTCGCAACAAATGTAAGGTCTCCCTCCTTTGCCTCCTTGATGCCGCATATGCCTGTAACGACTATACTCTCATCGCCCACTATTTCGCCGTCTATGATACTGGCTATCTCTTTTAATGTTTTTTGCATTAATGAGCACTTTAGTTGCGGCAACCTTTTGCCGTAACTAAATCCTCCTATTGTTTTTTCTACTTTGCGCCTGACACGTCCTTATACTTATCATTCAATATCTTTATAATTTCGTTTGTGAGGTCCATGCCATGGTCGCCGTATAAAAGCACTCTGTCATTTACAATAATTGAATACCCATTCTTCTCGCCGTATTCTTTTATGACATCACTCATCTCTTTCAGAATGTCTTTTACCATATTATCCCTATCTTTTGTAAGGTCTAGTTTTGCCTCCTGGTCAAAATCTTGTAGAGATTTTATTTTTGCTTCTATGTCTATCTCTTTTTTCTCGCGGCTATTTTTATTCATGAGCTCCAGCTCTTCCCTCATTTTTCTTATTTCCTGAACAACCTGCTCCCGTTCTTTTTGCTTCATATCGCCTTTTGCTTCCAGCTCTTTGTCAAAGTCTTTTGTCTTCTGGTACTCATCAAATGACCTGGACAGGTCAATATAGCCGATTTTGCCTTGTGATTCGCTGAATACAGGGGTTGCTATGGAGAACAAGAATATGCTTATCAAAATTGCTGTTAAAATTTTTATCATTTCGTTTTCGTCGTTCGTGGTTCGTCGTTCGTTGTTCGTTACGATTCACGAAAAACGAGCGACGAACGACGAATCAAAACCCCCTGCTCATACTAAAGTTAATCCTTCCGGTATGCGACTGGTCATCAGATGGATTCACAGGAAAACCATAATCTAGCTTAACCGGGCCTATAGGAGTTTTTATTCTGACTCCTGCGCCTACGCCTGCTCTGATTCCGCCTGGAGATACTCCGCCTTTTGGCTTGCTATCAGGAACATGCCATACATTCCCGGCATCTATAAAAAACGCTCCTTTCAAATTCTCTACTATTGGAAAAGTTAATTCCGCATTTGCGACAGCTAATGTGCCGCCGCCAACAGGATCCCCTGACTGGTCTTTCGGGCCTATATCGCGTTCTTTGTATCCTCTTATTGTATATGTGCCGCCTGCAAAAAACCTCTCATAAACAGGCACGGCTCCATTGGTCCCGCCATAAGTAGACACCACCCCATCCCTCAATTTTAATTCCAGCACAAAAGGCCCTATTGTAGAATAATGACTTATTGAATTGAAGAATTTAGCAAAATCCTTATCCCCTCCAAAAGGCCCGCCTGCTACTTCAATAGACCCTGTCAAAATAGCCCCTTTTATAGGATTAAATTTATTGTCCGTGGTGTCCTTTGTAAGCTGAAACATGGCGCTGGATAGGGTATTCTTTCCTTCTTCATCTTTCAATGCCTGAGAAACATTGCTATCCAGGTTGGATATGTCTACGCTTTCCAGCTTGTAAGTAAGGTCTCCTCTGAAGGTTTCATTAAATTCTTTCCCGAATCTTATATTTCCGCCTTGCCTTTTTTCGTCATAAGCATAACCTGAAGAGCCGCTTTTATTATGTTCTGAGGTATAAAGGTCGAATCCAAAAGAAAGAGGTTGATCAAATATCCACGGCTCTGTCCAGCTCAGTAAATAATTTTTACGAGTAGAGCCGAATTCTCCCCTCAGCCTGAGATCCTGGCCATCTCCTGTAAATGTAGGAAAATTCAACATATCAAAATTTCTCTGCTCTATTTCCACAAAACCTATAAGCTTATCTATTGAACTAAACCCTCCGCCAAAACTGAATTCGCCTGTCTTTGTCTCCTTTACATCCACCACCATATCCCTCTTATCCGGATCAGCTGTTTCTTCTGTATCAAATGTTATATCTTCGAAATAACCCAGGTTATAAAGGCGCTCTTTGCTCCTTTTTAACTTTGCTCCGTCATAACGTTCTCCTGGTTTTATCCTTAATTCCCTGCGTATTACAATATCTTTTGTCTTTGTATTGCCCCGTATATTGATCTTATTTACGTACGCTACCTCTCCTTCTGTAAAAACATACATGATGTCAACCCTGTCTGTTTCCATGTTCAAAAGCGTATCAGGCCTGACCCTGGCCATTATATACCCTTTATCAAAATAATGTTCCTGTAAACTGCCTACATCAGCATGAAGCCCTTCTTCTGTAAACGTGTCGCCTGGTTTCATTTTCAAGAGCGCTTTCAGCTCTTCTTCGGAAAATACAGCGTTGCCGCTGACTTTTATAGCCCCTGTTACATATTTTCTGCCTTCTTCTATGCGCACAGCAACCTCAATCCATTTCTTCCTGGACTTTTCCTGGAAAAGAAGTTCATATGCCGGCTTTACA
This sequence comes from Candidatus Omnitrophica bacterium CG1_02_40_15, assembly GCA_001871815.1. Classification (GTDB taxonomy): domain Bacteria; phylum Omnitrophota; class Gorgyraeia; order Gorgyraeales; family Gorgyraeaceae; genus UBA10183. Next base: position 9,644 of record MNVP01000057.1, on the reverse strand, counting down.
TCCAGAAACCCGGCCTGTTTATAAAAATTCTTGATGCGCTCCATATCATCTTCCAGAACTTCTTTTTTATAAACCCCTGAGCGGAAAAATCCTGCTGTCCTGGATTTCATGATCTTTGCTATGCGTTTGTCGCTAAACGCAGTATTGCCTATTATGTCTATCTTTTTTACAACCGCTCTTGCTCCTTCATCTATCGTAAATATAGCTTTGGAAGAACTGCCGGTTTCATCCATCTCAATTTTATAGGTTACATTTACCCAGGGATAACCCTTTTTCTCGTACAGATCTTTTATATTATCCGCATCCTTCTTGAGCTTTCTTTCATCTGCGAATTCATTCAGCTTTGACTCCACAATGCCTCCCAGCTTCCTGGAATCAAAAACCTTATTTCCGATAAAAATTATTTTAGTAAGAGGCGCTTTTTCTGTAACGGTAAAAATAACGCCTACGCCTTCCTGGACATCTTCCACCGATACGCTCACATCGCTGAAAAAACCTAAAAGATACAGCCTCTTTATATCCTCATCCACCACTTTTTGAGAAAATGCGCCGCCTTTTTTTGTTTTCAATTTTGACAGGATTGTGGCTCCGGAAACTGTTTTGTTGTTCTTTACGTCAACATATTTTATTAACTTCTGGCCGGAAGAAATCTCCTCTCCAAAAGCGGGCCTTATAAAAATAAATACCGGGATCATAAATATAAGCAATATAAATTTAAAGATATTATTTTTCATATATTAATTAAATTAATATATCATATATATAAAACTATGTCAAACGAAACTCGAAATTTACTTAAAACGCCTCTTCTCCTATCAGGCCTTCTTCCTTTAAGGCAAGATTATCAAACTTTGTGTAATCCTTGAGAAAAGCAAGCTTTATAGAGCCTACTGGGCCGTTACGCTGCTTTGCTATTATTACCTCTGCAATGCCTTTGTTTTCCTCTGTGGGATTATAATATTCCTCTCTCAGAAGAAGGCCTACTACATCAGCGTCTTGCTCTATAGCGCCAGATTCCCTTAAGTCAGAAAGCTGAGGCCTGCGATCTTGACGGTTTTCCACTGCCCTTGAAAGCTGGCTGACCGCTATAACAGGAACGTTTAATTCTCTTGCAAGCGCCTTTAATGAACGCGATATCTCTGATATCTCTTGCTGCCTGTTCTCAGAGTCTGGCATGCCCTGCATCAATTGCAGATAGTCCACAATTATAAGCTGTATGTTGTGCTGAGATTTCAACCTTCTCGCTTTTGCCCTGATCTCCAGGACAGAAAGCCCTGCTGTATCATCTATAAAAATAGGCGCGTCTGAAAGCTTTCCTGCAGCATTTGTAAGCTTTGGCCAATCTGACTGGGATAAAAAACCTGTCCTGACATTATGGGCGTTTACTCTTGCATGAGCACATAGCATCCTCTGCACAAGCTGCTCCTTTGACATTTCCAGGCTGAATATAATAAGAGGTATCTTTTCCACAACGCCTACATATTCTGCTATGGAACTTACAAGGGCGCTTTTGCCCATCGACGGGCGGCCTGCAAAAACCACCAGGTCTGATGGATGCAGCCCTGCGGTCAAGCTGTCAAAATCGCTGAATCCAGTAGGGATACCTGTAACATGGGCCTTTTTCTGATAAAGCTGGTCTATGGTTTCTATACTGTCTTTTATTATCTCTTTGATCGGCGCAAAATTTGACTCTATCTTTTTGGAAGATATATCGAATATTATGCGTTCGGCCTTATCTAAAATCTTTTCCACAACGCCCTGCGCATCATAACTTTCCGAGATAATGTTGGTAGCAGCCGAGATGAGGTTTCTCAGTATACTTTTTTCTTTTACAATACTGGCGTAATGCCTTACATTGGCTGCTGTGGGCACAACTGTGGTGAGATTTGCGATATAGGTGGATCCTCCTACCTTGTCCAGATCCCCTGTCTTTTTTAATTCCTCTATCAGTGTGACTATATCAATGGCTTTATTGTCGCTGTATAGTTTAAGCATGCTCTCAAAAATCCTGCGGTTTGAGTCATTATAAAAACTGGCGCTAGCAAGCATTTCTACAGCATAACCGATAGCTGTTTCTTCTATCAGCATAGAGCCCAGGACAGCCATCTCTGCTTCAAGATTCTGCGGAGGCATTCTCTCAAGATTGATATCTGATTTATCCATGATAATTTAAAATGTTGGTGAAAGGTTAAAGGTTAAAAGCGGATATTTTTACCGTAAACCGTACACCGTAAACCTTTAACTATTTTTTAACCACCCACACCTTCACCTCAGCGGTCACTTCTGGGTGTAGTTTTATAGATATATTGTAAACTCCTAATTTTTTTATAGGCTCTTCCAGGATTATTTTTCGCTTTTCTATTATAAGCCCTTCCACCTCAAATGCCCGGCTAATATCCTGGCTCGTAACGCTTCCGAAAAGCTTGTCATCTTCTCCTGCTTCTACTGGTATGGTGCAAGAAAACGCAGATATTTTTTCCTTAATAGCATCTGCCTCCTTTTTCTCTTTCGCCTGCGCAATCAGTTTCTTCTTTTTTATATCTTCTATGATTTTCAAATTGGAATTAATGGCAACTCTAGCCAGCTTTTTAGGAAATAAAAAGTTTCTGGCGTACCCGTCTTTTACATCTATTATATCACCTATTGCCCCAACGCTCTTTACATCTTCTATAAGTATTACTTTCATAGCTCTCCTTTGCCGCGTCGTTCGTCGTTCGTGACTCGTCGTTCGTGGTTCGTAACGAACTACAACGAATCACGATTCACGAGCGACGAACGACGATTTCATTCTCCTACGTATGGTAGTATTGCAATATACCTTGCCCTTTTTATTGCGGTCGCTATTTTGCGCTGATGTTTTGCGCAATTACCAGTAAGCCTGTTAGGCATTATCTTACCTTTTTCAGTAATAAACCTCTTCAGCCTCATAGAGTCCTTATAATCTATGGCCTCTGTTTTATCCAGGCAAAATTTGCACGATTTTTTTCTGAAAAATTTTTCTTTTGAATCAAACTTTTTAGTTTTAGTTTTTGGCCTCTTTGTCTTTTCATCTGATCGTCTTGGCATTTTCTCATCTCCTTATCGCTATGTTGGTGAAAGGTGTAAAGTGAAAGGTAAATGTGCCACCTTAAACCTTTCACCTTTAACCTTTAACTATTTTAAAACGGCGCGTCTTCTTCTGGTTTAATATGATCTGCTGGCGCATCTTCTGTAAATGTTTCTTTATGTGATTCCTGCATTTCTTCCGTACCTGGCGCCTGTTTTCCACCAGGAGGAGCCCCTAAAAACTGCACCCTGTCAGCTACTATATCCAGAGTGCTTCGTTTCTGGCCGTCCTGTTCCCATGCGCGGTATTGCAGCCTGCCTTCTATAAAAACAGGCCTGCCCTTTGTTAGATACTGGCTGCAGCTTTCTGCTTGTTTGCCAAATACAACCACCCTCACAAAACACACCTCATCTTTCTTCTCTTTGTTCTGTGTCATAAATGTCCTATTTACAGCAAGGCCAAATGTGGCAACAGGCGTGCCGCTCGGAACATAACGAAGTTCTGGGTCTCTTGTAAGATTTCCAATCATTAATACTTTATTAAGGCTGGCCATCTTCTCTCCTCCTTGTAACAATGTTGGTTTAAAGTTTGAGGTTTAAAGTGAAAGGTAAATGCGCCACCTTAAACCTTTCACCGTTAACCTTTAACTATTCACTAAGTTTCTACTATCAATAGGCGCAATATAGATTCGTTCAGTGTAAGGTTTTTCTTTATAGCGGATATAGCTTCCGGGATAATGCTGAAATTTATCAGGTAGTAAATACCTTCTTTATTTTTCTTTAAAGGGTAAGCTAATCTATTTTTCCCCAGCTCTTTTGTTTCAGATATGGCCCCTTTATGTTTTGCGACGAGCTCCTGTATCTGGCCCAGGATCTTATCTACCCCTGTTTTATCCAGATCCGGCTTTAAAATAAACATGCCTTCGTATTGTTTCATCTCGCCCCCTTGTATAATGTTCGAGCGGCCATCCTGACTTATTTGTAATGCCTAGTCGAGAACTTCTCGACTAGATTTCCATAAATAGTTGTAATATCCGCTCGAAGAATATTTATCTTTATTTATTATAGTATATCTTTTTACAGTTAAACTTATTCATTGCGGCGTTAATGCCTTGGCCTATCCAGTATTCACAAGCTTGCGCAGCGCTATCCAGTACTTCTGGAAGATTTTTCTGTTCGGCTTTTGTAAATTTACCAAGCACATAACTTGAAAGGTCTTTTATGTTTTTTTTCCCTAGAACCCCCAGCCTCATCCTTGGGAATTCTTGCGTGCTGATTGAGTCTATTATAGAATTTAATCCGTTATGGCCGCCGCTTGAACCTTTAGGCTTTATCCTTATTGCGCCAAAAGGCAATGCTATATCATCCACTATTACAAACATATCATGATAGCCTATATCAAGCCAGTTCAAGATAGGCCTCACTGAATGGCCTGAAAGATTCATGAATGCCTGCGGCATTGCAAGGAAAGCCTTTTCTTTGCCTACATGGCCTTCTCCTATCAATGCATTAAAACGTTTGCTTGTTTTAAATTTTATATTATTAGCCTTGGCAAACTTTTCTAAAACTAAAAATCCTATGTTGTGGCGCGTAAATTTATACTCTTCTCCTGGGTTACCAAGGCCTACAATTAATTTCATTTAATGAGCACTTCAGTTACGGCAACTTCAGTTGCCGTAACTGAACCCTCTACGAGTTGTTTCTTTGCTTGTGCGAATTAAACCCCGCCCTTTTGAATAGCAAGCTGAGAAAAATTGCTAAAAGGGCGGGGTAAATTCGGACTTATCACTTACAGAAACCATAGGTTTCTGTAAGTGATGTCCTCATTTACTTCTTCTCTTCTTTCTTCTCTGTCTTCGGCGCTTCGGCCTTTTCTTCTTCCTCAACCTCTTCTTTTTCTTTTTTCTCTTTTATAAGTTCAGGCTCCAGGGATTCGCCTTCTAAAGGCGCTGCAACAACCTCTTCAACCGTCTTTATATGTTCAACACTGAATACTATGCTCCCAGAATCGCCTAGGATCTTTACCCCTTCTGGAAGCAATATATCTTTTATACTCAATGTCTCGCCTATCTTGAGGTTTGTAATATCTACTTCTATCTTATCAGGGATGTTGGTAGGCAAGCATTCTACCTCCACTTCCCACATGACATGCTGCAACACCCCGCCTTCTTGCTTCACTCCAACTGCTTCGCCTTTTGATATAATAGGAACCTTTACTTTTAATGCCTCTGTAAGAGATATCTCGTTAAGGTCCAAATGCACAAGAACGTCCTTTACAGGGTCTTTCTGTATCTCTTTTATTACAACTATCCTCTCTTTTTTCTTTTTGTCTCCCTCGACAAAAAGTTTTATGATGACATTCTCCCCAGCCTCTGTGCGTAAGGCCTTTGAAAGGCTTCTGGAATCTATCTTTAAAGATAGTGTCTCCTCGCCTTTTTTATAAACCACACCCGGCACCATTCCGGCATTCCTGAGCTTTTTATTCAATCCTTTTCCTTTTTCTTCTCTTAGATTTGCTTTCAATTCTACAAAATCCATATTAATAATCTCCTTCTCGCGTGTTAACTTAAAAGTAAAAACTATTTAGCTTTAAGTTTTAAGTTATAAGCTTTAAGCTTAAAACTTATAGCTTATGGCTTACAACTTTCTGAATTTTGGTTTTGCCTTTTGACTTTTTAGTTTATTAATTTAACCTGACTTAATTGAACAAACAGCTTACCGACTCCTCGTTGTGAATCCTCTTTATTGCTTCTGCTAAAAGAGGCGCTATTGACAGAACTTCTATCTTTTTATGCTTCTTTCCATTTTCCACAGGTATGGTATTTGTTACAAATAACTTTTTTATAACAGAATCGTTTACACGCTTTATCGCAGGCCCTGAAAGAACAGGATGCGTGATAGCAGCGTATATTTCCTTCCCTCCCTGTTTTTTTAATGCGCTAGCCGCCTCTACAAGAGACGACGCTGTTGCAACAAGATCATCCACTATAATCAGATTCTTGCCCTTTATGTCGCCAAGTATATTCATTGCCTCTGTATCTTCTCCGCTGATCCTGCGTTTATCAACTATAGCAAGCGGAGCTTCAAATTTTTTTGCATAAGCCCTTGCCATTTTTATGCCGCCCACGTCAGGAGAGACTATTACTATGTCTTTCAACTTTATCTTTTTTATGTGCTTTACAAAAATATTTACTGCGTAAAGATGATCCATAGGTATATCAAAAAATCCCTGAATCTGGCCTGCGTGAAGATCCACTGTCAGGATCCTGTCCACGCCTGCTGTAGTGATAAGATTTGCCACAAGTTTTGCTGTTATAGGGACCCGTGGCTGGTCTTTTCTGTCCTGCCTGGCATAACCAAAATAAGGCAACACCGCTGTGATTCTTTTCGCAGAAGCCCTTCTAAGCGCGTCTATAAGGATCAGAAGCTCCATGAGGTTATTATTCACAGGAGAGCATGTTGATTGGACTATAAAAACATCTTTGCCGCGCACATTCTTATTTATTTTTACGCGTATCTCGCCTTCGCTGAATGTAGTGACAAGCGCATCTCCCAAAGGCATCTTTAGATACTTGCATATCTCCTGCGCTAATTTAGGATTCGCATTCCCTGTAATTATTTCCATGCCCCTCTCTCCTGTAATTATTTCCATATACGCCTTTCGTTGTAGGGACAGCACAATGTGCTGCCCCTACTTTTTATACTTATTTAACAGCCTCGCAGGTATTCCTACTACTGTTTTTCCTGCAGGGACATCTTTATTCCTGGTGACAACGCTTCCTGCGCCTGTAACCGCGCCTTTACCCACTTTTACAGGCGCTATAAGAATAGTGCCTGTGCCTATAAATGCATTATCTTCTATAACGGTCTTGTGCTTTTCCCTGCCGTCATAATTGGCAACAATTGTTCCTGCGCCTATATTGACATTTTTGCCAATTACAGTATCGCCTATATAACACTGATGCCTTATCTTTGTCTCTTGGCCAATAGAAGAACGCACTATTTCCACAAAATTGCCTATTCCGACTTTGTCTCCTATAACAGTGCCTGGCCTTAATCTTGCAAAAGGCCCAATACTGCAATTAGAGCCTATTTTAACATTAGTTTCTATAAAAGTATAGGGATATATAATCGTGTCTTTTTTTATCTCTGCGTCGTGTTCTATATAAGTGTTGTTAGGGTCAATAACTGTTACGCCTCCGTCCATAATCCTATCCAATATCCTTTTCCTCATCACTAATTCTGCCTTGCCTAGTTCAGCCCTTGTATTAACGCCCAGAAATTCTTCGGCGTCATTTGTAGTTATTGATTCAACCAGGATATTGGATTTTGTCAGCGCTTCTATTGTATCTGTAAGATAATATTCCTCTTTTTTATTGTCTGGCCTTATCTTTTCAAGGCCATAAAAAAGCGCTCTTTTATTAAAACAATAAACCCCTACATTTATCTCTTCTATGACTTTTTCATAAATAGACGCATCCAATTCCTCAACTATCTTTACAATTTTATTGCTAGATGAACGAATAACTCTTCCATAGCCAGTTGGGTTTTTAAGCTGCGCTGTGAGAAGGGTAGCGCCTGCGTTACTAGAAACATGCTTTTCAATGAGTTTTTTTATGATGCCCTGGCTCAACAAAGGCGTATCTCCATATAATACAAGGACATTGTCTATCTTATTGTCTTTTAAAAGAATACTTCTTACTTTTGAAACAGCATCACCTGTCCCGAGAAGTTCGCTTTGCTTTATGCATTTTATGCCGCAAATCTCTTTCTTCACAAGACCCGCCTTATGGCCTACAATGACAATGACCTTATCTATACCGATAGACTTGACATTATCAATAAGATATTCTAGCATTGGTTTGCCGCATATATTGTGGAGGACTTTTGGCAAAGAGGACTTCATCCTTGTGCCTTCTCCAGCGGCAAGAATAATAGCAGCTATATTTTTCATTAGGGTGTGTATAATTATATATATAATGGGTTATAAAGGCAAGAAATATTTGCCTTTTGTCAAAAATTTATTAAAGTAAGGCAATTTATGTTTTTGTATTGACAAAATGAGAATCGTATTGTATGCTTTATATGGGGAGGATAATACAAATGACACTGACAGTTTCTATTAAAGGCCAGATGGTTATTCCTACTAAGATCCGTAAAAAATACAACATCCAGCCGCAGACAAAGGTAGAGCTTATTGATAAAGGCAATGAGATTGTTATTATCCCTTTGCCAAAGGACCC
>MNVP01000057.1:0-1345 GCA_001871815.1 Candidatus Omnitrophica bacterium CG1_02_40_15 | reverse complement strand
CAAAAGGTATTTTAAAAGGGGTTTTCACACATGACCTTATAAAACTGCGGAAGCAAGAAAAACATTTAGAACAGCAAAAACATAAGAAATATGGAATATCTTCTTGATACATCCAGCCTGATAGCATATCTTTCGGATGAAAAAGAAGCAGATGAAGTCGCTAAAGTTATAAAAACATCTGCCATACCTTTTGTTGCTTTGTCTGAAATATATTATATTATCTGGAAGAAAAAAAGCGAAGCTGAGGCAGATAAGATTTATGGGCTTATAAAAAGCTGGGGCCTACCGATACTGTTTCCGGATGAAAGAATAATTTTAGTAGCTGGAAGGTTAAAAGCTATTTTCAAACTTGGCATGGCTGATAGTTACATCGCTGCCTTATCTTTAGATAAAAACCTTACCCTTGTCACTAAAGATAAAGATTACGAAATCCTGCAAAACCAAATAAAAATCCTTTACCTAAATAAATAATGGCAAGGAAAAGCGCATTCGCCGTAGCTCGTCATCGTAGGGACAGAACATTGTTCTGTCCCTACTTACAAGAACGAAGACGGAAAGACAAAGTATAATTTCCTAAGTTATCAAGAAAAATATTGTGCTGGGTTATGAATATCTTTATTGCAGGTAATCTTAAAATTTATACGCCTTTTGCTAGTTGTTAAATCGCTCTCCTTATAGCCATCTTTATAGCTTTTATTGCCCCATCTCTAATCCTTCCCCTATTTAACTCCCTATATACTACTGGAGCTGAATTCTCTACCTTCCTTAATAGCCCTCTTGTACTCTTCATACGAATTGCATATTCATCAGCCATGCCGCCATTTCTTGTTTTTACCTTTTTGCCTGTTTTCCTTATTAATCTTAATTTTATTGCATCAATAAATTCTCTACGGACTGTGTCATAGTGAAAAGGTCCCCAATCAAAATCTGGGATATTTATCTTTGCGCCGACTGGAAAGCGTGAGACTATGCCCATAAATCTCAAAATAGAGCCTCTGTCCACATCTGGATGGGATGGACTATCAGGAAATGCATCTGTAACTATTGGATATTGACCAAATTGTTCTAAAAGAAAGATCCTATTAATCCCAGATTTTGCATTAGAAATCAGGTTTTAATAGGAAAAGGGGCACTAAAATCTACGAGCTTACTAAACAAACCATCCAACCAAACCCTTCTCTGCATGGCTATCGAGAGCTTTAATACCTTTTTCCTGCCGCTTTTAGCAATCCATCCTCCTAATGCAAAGCATTTGAATCTTATAGTCGATAAAGTCTGCTGAACTTGCTGTTTTAATATCCCCTGCCTGAATAAACTTAAGAGATTATAAGCAACAAGAACCAAT
>MNVP01000038.1 GCA_001871815.1 Candidatus Omnitrophica bacterium CG1_02_40_15 | reverse complement strand
AAGAGTTTGATAAAGCAACAGATGACCCTCTCTCAAAAGACCCTGCCTATGTTAAAGATAATATCCTGTATGTAAATAAAGCCTTAATGAAACGCCTCCCTATCTGGCTCCAAAACTCAATCTTAACTCATGAAAAAACCCATCTTGAAGGATATATGGGTATAAAAGGCGAGATTAGGGCGTATGTAAGGCAGATAACAGGGCGTAATCTTGTGTCATCATGGTTAGCCAAATGGGATGTGTTGCTTTCTACTATAATAGCTACGCTGATAGTTGTAGTTACTGCAAAGCTTTTATTGCCTATTGCCTCGATTTGTTTGCTTTTGCTTTCCAAGGTGGCTCCTTCTCTCCTGCCTGTTGCAAGGATGGTATGGGATATTGGTTCTTCTTTAGAGCATGTGCAATCAATTTTTTTAATCGCCACCGCGCTTATTTCTTTAAAGTTTATCTGGTATTTCTATAAGATGAACCTTGTAAACCGCGGAGAAAGAGCCTTTATATATGGCAAGCCAACGTCCGAACAAGAGAAAAAAGATTTTATGGCCGAGCACCACGGCTGGTTTGTAACAACGTTTGAATCTTACGCCAGTTATAAAGGAGAAGGTATCTTAAATGAAAATGGGCGCAAGGTATGGAAATCCGCGAAAGAAAATGAAGAATATTCTGACGCGGCGTTTGAAGACTTTTTTAAGCTGACCAGATATTTCAAGTCAGTTCCTAATATGACACGAAGAGAGACTATTGATAATTTCCCTCAGGAATATTTTTATGAGCTTGATGTCTCGAAAGTTACTAAGGTTAAGGGTATGCCTATACGAGTTCATTTTGATTTTGTGGAAGGGTGCCCCCATATGTGCGCATTTTGCCCAACACAAAAACATGCGCCTATGGAAGCAATACCTTATCCATTAATCGTAATGTTGTCGAAGCAATTAAATGACGGTTTATTCTGGACAATTCCGTATGAATTTAACTATTCGCCGCTCTTTTACTACGACCCTTCTGGATTGCTGTATCGAGATATTATGAAGCTTTTCCCTTGGGTTAGAATGCCTACAGGGATGCAAGACCTTTCTGTAGCCGGGTATTTCGATAAAGGACCTTTGAAATCAATTTTGGATGCAAATTTAAAGGCTCTTGAAAAACTTGACTATGTTGTTATACGAATATCGGCGCATCCTTCAGATGTTCATTATTTTGAATGGAGCAATTATTGGCTTGAGATACAAATAAAATATGACAAATTGACATATGAAGAGAAGATCGAAGCTGGATTTTCCGGTGACAGAGATACTGATATTTTATCTTCTGATAGCCGCGCTAGGTGGATAGCCAACAAATATATTAAGTTATACGGCGATTTACTTAATAAGATTCCGAAAAATGTTAGTGTTCGCGTCACTTTTTATGATATGCCAGACAGTACTTTAATTGATGAAGAACGTGCCAATGAATGGGCAGAAATTAATTCCAGGCTAAGAGTATTTTTTAAACAGAGACATGTTAAACCTGCTATGCCTTCGCAGCTTTCGCATATCATTCAGTCAACAAGAGCTTTTGTTCCAGCAATAGGGGCTAAAGTTAAGTCTCTTGGCGATATATGGAATATAGCAAAAGATCTGAGTTTTATCAAAGCCCCAAGCGTTGTTTATAGTGGAGGCGAGTTCTACTTGCAGGTTACGCCTGATTTTGAAAGAAGAGATAATTTTTCAGACGCATTTTATTCAAATATAGACGAAAACTATGAATTTGTACTTCCTAAAAGCGTGCGAACAGTATATCAAGCACTAATTGACAACTTGAGTCCTGACGAACAAAATAATGAGAATGTTCAAAGATTGAAGGATTTTATTGATGAAGCATTTAAAGGGCGCAACCTATTTCTTGAAGGGATAACTGCTTCATTCAGGATTACCAATCCGCTTTTTAAGATAATAACGAAAAGGAGTAAAAAGGTTAATGCGAGGGAGTTCTATATGTTGTGTGCGGCGTCAGGATTTGATGTAGTCTATTTTTCGAAAGGGATGCAGGTTGATTTTTTATTAAATCAAGCTCGAAAAGAAGGAAGGGTTCCTGAATATAGGCGCATTTTGCTTGGCCGGGCTTTCATCGAGAAAAAAGAAGGAGAAGGTGTGTCAAACGCAGAAGTTGGACTTGATCATGTTGAACAAGCAGGAAGCGCAACTGATCAGGATAAGCTTAAAAGAGATCTTGAAGAGCTATTGGGCCGCAGGAATGAGGCGCCTAGCTTACAGGCAATGGTGCGTGGTGCTTCCGTTGAGCAAGGCTTGGGCTTTGGAGATCCTGCTGCTTCGGTTACAGCTAGAGTTAGAGCTGATGGAAAGATTACGCGTAAAGCAAGGCTAAATCTTCATGAAGCCCTCTTTAACGCATTAATTAAACATACAAGCGATGATAAAGATGGAAATATTTATAAGCAGATTATTATAGGTATATTGAAGCAGGAATATGCGCATTTTGAAGGCATTAAAGGTTACGATTTAGAGAAATTAGTTACGTTGAAAATAGCTTATGAACAGGCATTTGAAGAAAATCCGAGTTCAGATAAAACTAAACAACTGGCCAAGGCAGTCGCAGCTCTTTGGCTTTTTTATGAAAGAAAAGGATATGAAGAATTATTTATACACTTAAAAAATAATAACATTAATTCTGACATGGTTAGGGAATTAGGAGAAATAGCCCTGCGTGATAATGACGATAACGAAAAACTTTTAGGCAGTATGCTTATCCAGCTTTCTAAGTTTATGAAGGAAGATGAAACTCTTATATTACGCGCAGCCAGAGATTTAAGCACAGGTAAAGGCGCTATTGCTAGGGCCATAGCTATGGCTTTAAATGAACCAGATTTTGTAGAATATTTAAGAGCTGATGCTGCAGGATTTGAAGCGGTTGAAGCATATCTGAAAACTCTTGACGTTCAGTTAGAGGTAACGCAATCTAAACAGGAGACTGATCTTATTTTTGGCCCAGCATTATCTCCTATTACTAAACCTGTAGATAATAAAATACCCGGGAGGGGAATACGAGGTATGGTTAAAAGAGATTTAAACTCTCTCCGAACGCTTTTTGTTTCAGCAATTTTGAAAACGTTTTCAAAAATATTTTTGTCATCTTTGATTTTGTTTTTTGCTACAACAGGCATTGCTTCTGCTTTTGACGGAAAATCAAGTCTTCTTTTAGATGCAGGCAATCTAATCAATGCCGGGATAGCTAGTATAATGTTTATGGGAATTTTTGGGAAACCTCTTACTATGAGAGGTAAGAAAAAAGATTCAGGTAGCGATGGCGCTTTCCAAGGGAACTTATTCAAGTCTGAAGAAGACAACGAAAGAGCTTTTGAAAGAGCCCAAAGAGATTTAGATTATAAAAGAGTTACTGCTGAGATTGAAGCAAAGAAAGAGGAGATTAGAGATATACTTCTACGCGTGCAAGAAGATGCTTCTGGACAAGAGGAATACTGGAGAGCAGTGGATAGCAGCGCATATGACTTACATGAAGTAGATGCGAATATAAGGCATTTTTATACTCTTGGGGATATTGCTAGCATAGCGAAGGATATGTTATGGACTCCAGCGGCTTTAATCAATTTTCTGCATAAAGGCAGCAGAGGGCATGGCAGCAAATCACAGGCAATGGAAAAACTCAGAGAAGAAATTTTAACACAAGTTGAAGAACTTGTGAATTTAGAGAAAGAAAAGCATGACATTTGGGAGAAATTAACCCAGTTATCTATACTTAGCAATATATCCACCAAATATGATCTAGTTAATTTACCTCTCAGGTTCCTTTTATTCCTGGGCTTAGGCACGCCTTTGCATGAAAGCGGCCATGAAACGATCGCGAAAATTCTTGGAATAAAAACGCAATCTGGTTTAAGAAGATATTTTGAAGGCAAGGTAAACGCAGAAAGGGCGCCTCCCATTGTCAAGCTTGGAGGTATATTTTTTAATCTCATCGCCGCTATTGTCTTTACAAGCTTTCACATATTAACCCAGCAGAATCCCGATATTTTCATACAAATCCTGAGCGCTTATTTTGGATATGTAGCCATTATTAATTTTATAATGGTGTTGTTTGAGCCTATAGCTTCTCTTATCTTAAAGAGAGGGGATATATGGGAATTATTGCATCCTGCTATCGGGATACCAGAATTAGCTCTACAAATACTTAACTTAACGCCGCATAAGCATAAAGTTAATCATCCCATGCTAGAAATTCCAGGGAATCAGGGCGTTCCCATGGGTGGAGTTGGGGCTGGATTTGCTTTTGATACTAACAGAGCCGGGGAAATAGAAAGGATTCACGCCGCAGGCGGTGAAGTCGTGCAGGTTAATAAAGCGCTTGGTGAAACAGGTATATATATTTATCAAAGACAAGGCAACGCAACTTCTACAAACTCTACAGGCGGATATAAAAACGTAGAAAGGGCCGGTTTATATCCGGTCCAGTGGGACAGGATAAAGCCATCAGTCGGGGATTCAATTGCAGAAATCACTGTGGAAAGATTTTCGCCGTTTATTCCAGAGGACAAACAGGCGACATCTTTACCTGTGGCATGCAATATTGTAAACGCCCATAATCCAACAAATGAGCCAATAGAAGTATCTATTATGTTTTCATTAAATAATATAGCAGCCTGGCAATTAGAGAGAAAGCCAGGGCCTAATTATTATACTTTTGCGAGAAATAGCGAAGGGAATACTAATGCGCTCAGGCAGGATGATGGCCATACGGGCATTACATTTAGAAATACTACTGGCAGGAAATCGAATATTCCACTAGAGTTTACAGTTGCAGCTAAGGCTGGCGAAGATGTAACAGTTAGCTACAGTGTAACTTTTGATGCAAATAATTTTTCTTCTGATACTCTGGAAAACTTTGCGCGCTCAGGCAGATTGCCAAATAATACTGAATCAAGAGTTGCGCGTTCAGGCGAAGAAATAGGCGGCGCAATAGCTGTGAGTTTTACATTGAAGCCAGGCGAGACCAGAGAAATTCCTTTAGTTTTAAGCTGGGATATACCGGAAGCGCAGTTAGGCGCAAAGACCTATAATCCTTATTATACGAAATTTTTTAATACGCAGGGAGATAATTCTTGGCAGATTGCTTGCGCAGCGTTGGATAGCTTGCAATCATGGAGACAAAAGATTAAGAAATGGCAGAGCAGGATTTTAGAAAATTCTGACATGCCGGAGCATTTAAGGACAGCATTGATAAATGAGCTTTATTTCCTGGCAGATGGCGGAACTCTATGGGATGCTGGAACAGGCCTGATGGCCCCTCTTGAAAACCCGGATTATAATCATTATCTCACGTCAGATGTCTGGTTTTATAATCCAATGCTCGCGCTTTTATTTCCAGAAGAAGAAAAGATTATTATGAAGAAATTTGCAGATGAGATACCCAACAAGGTTGACGGGCTTGCAGAATTTATGAACCCATTTCCTATACAGGAAGGAGAAGTTTATAAAATTCTGGATTTAAGCGAAGAGGAACTTGGGAGAGTTGTAGAGAGATTTAATATTTCACCAGAAGTAAGAGCTCAGATTGCGACACCGCTTGACTTAATTAAACTATATCTTACTAAAGAAGCCATAACTGAGCTTGAAGAGGCAAAGGGAGACAGGGTAAAGGAAGCCGCGGTAATTATGAAGTCTTATCGCGAAAGGATTCCCCGCGGTTTTGAACCTGGCAAGTGGAATGCTTCAGTCGGGTTAGTAAAAACAGAAGGAGCTTCCTGGCATGACTTTGGCTATGTCTTAACAGGCATGGTTACTTTTATCTGGCAGAACACAAACCGCTGGAAGGATTTAAATTCAAAATTTGTTTTGATGATATATAGAGCTTATTTACTTAGCGGCAAAGAAGATAAGGAATTTTTACGATACTGCTGGCCTGCGGTTAAAAAAGCCTTGGATTATCTGCATGATATGGACACAGATGGGGACGATATCCCTGATAATGAAGGTTATTCTGACCAAACCTATGATACATGGAAAATGCATGGCTTGAGCTCTTATTGCGGAAGCTTATGGCTTGCTTCTCTTGAAGCTGCAATAAAGATGGGAGATATTTTAGACCTAAAGGCCGAGACAGGCAAATATGAAGGATGGCTTGCAAGAGGCAGAGATACGTTTATTAGTAGATTGTGGAATGGCAGTTATTTTAATATTTATTCCGATAATAATGATATTATGGCTGATCAGCTTTGCGGCGTCTGGTATGCAAAGCTTTTGGGCCTGCCGGATTTTATACCTTCGGAGTTGGTTAAAAAAAGCCTCGAGACAATTTATCACTATAATTTCAGGAGATTTTTTAATGGCAGAGTCGGCATAGTAAACGGCATGACAAAAGAAGGTAATTTAATAGGCACAGAACAGGCAGATGAGGTTTGGATCGGGACAAACTATGGCCTTATTTCATTTATGCTTTTATATGGCATGAAAAAAGAAGCTTTTGAAATATTTGAAGTGTTATATAAGAATCTATGGGAGAGAGGATATCATTATTATATTCCAGAGGCGCTTGGAAAGGCAGTGCCGGATGAAAAAAACCGCATAGGAGTAGATTTACAAAGAGAACATGAAGGAGATTATATAGACTCTTTCAGGGCGTCTAAATATATGCGTTCAGGCGCAATATGGAATATACCGATTTCTATAACAGGCTTATCAGCACAGAAAGCTGTAGATGCTAGAGCTAAGATAGAGCAGAGCCCTGCGCCTGAAGATATAAAAGATGCTGTGGATTTATTAAGGCGATATATTAAAAGGCAGCCTGGCATAAATAAATATTTTGAAAATATTAAGACAAGAGAAGATTTAATACGTTATCTGGACGCCAATCCTTCTATAGCAGTTCCTTTTAAATCTACAGCAGAAAAGATCAAAGCGTACGCTATCCATATAGATGGGGAAGTATTTATAGTGGTTGTTAATTTAGGAGAATTCACTTCTCCTGATTCAATTGATGGCAGACAAAAGGCGCGCGCCACAGTATTTGGCAGGCATGGTTTTGAAACGCTTCTAGGATACCAGGCAGTTGATAATATATTTGATGTTTATCAGGCAGAAGATGCTATAGAAAAAGATCCCGCAGGAAATAATCTTAAATACAGGACCCATTCTATATGGCAAATGCTTGATAGGGGTTTACCCATTGGCGTGTCTGAGCCATCGGATATCCAGGTATTACGGTTAACTAAAACAGAAGAAATAAGAGGAAAACCAGAAAAAGAAAAAGCGATTCAGGATATTGGCGATATCTTAGCAGCTGCAATTAATGAAGAGCTGATAGAAGGGACCAGTTCGCCCAGCGAATTTTTACTTAAAATTGTGTCAGAATTTTCAGACAGGCCGGATGATTTAAGTGATATTTTAAAATCAGTTTCAAGATTGAGCCAACGCGAAGCAAAAGAAAAGTTTACAGAAGAAGGTATTCCTCCAGTAATGGCATTTATTGCCACTTTAGCGCCAGATTTATTAAAAGATATGAAAAGTTGGAATAGCCAGGTTTATGCATTGTTAGATTCAGTCATAAATAGTGATTTTAACAAGGATTTATTCGAGAGAGGCGAGATCGAAGTTAATTATAAAGTGACTAGAAGCACTGCTTTTATCTTTTCTAAATATTATAACGGCCGCCGCATATTTATTCCAATCCATTTTGCTAAAAGGCCATATAACGAAGAAGATGGTAAGGCATGGTTTAGTGTCATGAATATGGACCTAGGTTATTCAGCGGAAGTTTCTCATAAGATATTTGACCATACTATCGGTAATTTTTATCCATTGGAACATCCTAAAGATGATTTGGCTAAAGAATGGGCTATTGGCGTTCCTGTAATCTCAGGCCATAGAGATAGAAGCGGCCTTAGCCAGCATGGCTGGCGCTTCCAGATTCTGGAAATAGACGCAGTATTATCTGAGCGTCTTGCATGGTTTAAAGATCCTTCTCGGGTTAATGTAGTAGTCAATCTCCCGATATTTTCTCTTAGGCGCAACACCAACGATTCCGGCATAGGAAAATTTACAGACATAGGAGGGTATTTCAAAAATACGCTAAAGCCTTCGGGCGTAAACATTCTTTTACTCCTGCCATTTTTTGCTGTTCTAGGAGAGAGCCCTTATGCGCCAGTTAATTTATATGCCTTGAATGAGTTATTTATCGATTGGTCTTATGTAGAGGAAGTTCAAGATGGCGATGCATTACTCAAAGGATTAATAGCGCCAGAAGCAGAACAGAAAAGCATTTCTTATGATTCTGTCCGCCAAAGGGAACGTAAGGTTGCATTAGAGGCTTTTAATCGTTTTAAAGAACGTCATATTGATAAAGAGACTCAGCAGGCAATAAGTTTTAAACAGTTTGTTGAACAGCAAAGTTTCTGGTTACAGGATTATGCGGAATTTATGGCTTTTCATGAGATTATAGGAAAACCTTCGATAGAATGGCAAGCCAGAGAAGTGGAATTAGCAAAGAGTGATACTCGTTATCAAGAATTAATGAATATGCATAAATACAGCCAGTGGATTGCCCATAGGCAGTTTAAAAACGCCATAGCTATAGTGCATGAACATGGCGGCCGCATGCTTTTTGATGCGCCTATGTTTCGCGCTGGTGACAGCGTGGATACATGGAAATATGGCAGATATTTCAGGGATGTAGGGGTGAGGAGCCCAGGCATTATACGGCCGGGTTTAAATGAAAACTGGAAGGAATTGGTATTATGGAATTGGAGCGAATTACAAAAAGATAACTACGAGTTTATATTAAGGCCTTATAGGCACTGGCTTGATTTAGGGATGGATGGGGTTAGATCAGATGCTGCTCATTTTGCCTACAAATTTGGTAACGGCCAGATAGCAAGCGGAGACGAACCAGGAGATGCTTACATTAAGCGTCTTGGAGAGATTGCCATGGAAAAAGGAAAATTATTTGTAGCCGAGGCACTTGAAGGCATGGCTGACAATGTTCGGAAATTCGGTATTATGATAATTGATGAAGATTGGAAAAAGATGAGTTCGCACGATGATGCGCGCTACTATGATACAAAAGAACAATTCATAGATGCATTCAACAGGCTGCTTTATTCTAAAGATTACTCCAGCATGAATGCGCGATTTATTGCATTTACCGCAGGGGATGAGCATGGGGATCCTATTCCTGTCAAGGTGGTAAAGGATGAAGGGCGAAGAGAGTCTTTCTGGCAATACAGGCATCCCGAAAAAAAAGATATTGATTATGAAACTAGGGCCAGATTTAATATCGGCCTTTATGTTTACAATAGAATCTCAACTTATCAAGCTTATCAAAAGGCAAAAAAAGAAGGCGATATCTGGGAAGCTCAAAGCGCTATTTTAGATGCCTTTAAAACTGCCGCAGGCTTATTTATAAAACATAAAAATGGTTTAGTCCAGATTTGGGCGTCCAGCCTTGACTGGTTCCAGGAAGAATGGGGTAGAGATACTTTTATATCCCTTCCCGGGCTGTTGCTTTCCACAGGGCGTTTTGAGGAAGCCAAGAGCGTATTCAGAAGGTTTTCAGGTTACCTGGCAGGTGGATTAATACCTAATAAAGCATGGAATCCGAACAAGCCGGCAAGTTTTGAATATAATACAGCTGATAGCTCAATGTGGTTTATTCACGCAATCAATGAATATTTGGAATATACAGGAGATTGGAAATTTGTTGAAGAGATGCTTCCTGCCATGCGCAGTATCATAGGCAATCATATCAAAGGCACTGGGTATGAACGTTACGGCAGATTCAATAAAATATATATGGACGAAGATGGGCTGATCGTAAGCCCTGCCCAGGCCACGTGGATGGATGCGGATCCTGGCGGAAAAGACGCCCCTATCACCCCAAGAAACGGCAAGGCCGTAGAAATCAATGCGCTTTGGTATGCAAATTTAAGATTTATGGCGCGCGTAGAAAAAAAGCTTGAAAATAGCGCGAATGCGGATAGATATGATTCTTTAGCCGGCAGGGCCAAAGAGTCATTTAAAAAATTCTGGAATGAATCTGCGGGAAGCCTTTACGATGTTATTGATGCAGGAGGATTGAAAGGAGAAAAAGACGCTTCGATAAGGCCGAATATGGTTTCTGCGGCCAGCGTAGGCGGCGATTTATTGACTTTCGAACAAAAAATATCAATATTGGAAATTGCAAAAAATTATCTTCTAACTCCTTATGGGCTGCGCACACTTTCGCCGCAGGATCCATTATATCATGGCAGGTATTTTACAGAAAGACCGCCGGAAGAGAAAGATGCCGCTTATCATCAAGGCAGCGCTTGGCCATACCTGCTGGGCGCTTATATAGATGTCTTGGAGCAAGCGCGCAAATATGAAGGCAAGGATAATATTGATATAGATACAGAAATCCGCAATATCCTCACTCCTTTAATAAAATTTTTAATGACAAATGCGGATGGTTCTCTTCCGGAACTTTTTGACGGCGATATCCCTCAACGCCAAGGCGGAACTCGCTCGCAGGCATGGAGCATAGCAGAGATTTTACGCGTTCTTATAAAATACAATATTGTTAAGGAAATATCAAAACAGGCTGCTTATCAGGCGCAGGCTGTGCCGGCAAAGCCAGCGGGAGAGCCTAATCCTCTTGAGGCAAAGGAAGATCCGGCTTTTGCTCAGATAGGCCAAGAAAAACCGCGGTCGAAAGATTGGATTAAAGATGCAATTGTTTATGAGATTGATGTGCGTGGTTATGCAATGCAGAGAGGGCCAGAGGGGAAGATAAAGACAGGAACCTTTATCGATATAGAAAGGAATCTCGAACAAATAGCCAGGATGATAATAGGCAGTCATGGCAGTAAAGTAATTCCAACTTTGTATCTTAAAGGCATTTATCCTATTGGAGAAAAGAATAGGCATTCTGACGGCAGCCAATTTTCAATTAAAGACCATATGGCAGTCAATCTAGATGCGGGAACAGAGGAAGATTTCAGGAGACTTGTAAAAAGGGCGCATTCTCTAGGTATGCGTATTATCATAGACGGTGTTTTTAATCATTCTTCAAGAGACTCATGGGCTTTGGAAAATCATCCGGATTGGTTTTTATGGCATGGCAAAGATACAGTAATGGCAGGCAGCGATGGCAGCTCTCATTGGGATGATACAGCGCAATTCAACCATTTAAATCCAGAATTAAGAGAATATCTTATCCAGTCTACTTTACATTGGGCGGAAATGGGCGTAGATGGTTTCAGGGTAGATGCTGCATGGGCATTGCTTAAACGCTATTTATATGAACACTGGAGCCATCGTTGGAAAATCAGCTGGAAAGAGTTTAACAAACAAATGCCGGAAGAGTTTTTGAAAGAATTAGTTCAAAGGGCAAATGGAGAAAATCCAGGAATTTATTTTCTTATGGAATCTTTTTATCAGGCCGGAGAACTTGAAGGATTATTCATGCCAGGAGATGAATTCCGCCAATATGTAGTTTCTTATCTAGGAGGATGGTTAAGCGGCCATGGGCCAGGAGAAGGGGCATTGGATATGGCTATCAATCATTGGGGGAATGGGTTAAATGAGCTTAAAAGATGTTTGGTAGACGGTTTTCAAGCAGCTCCTCTGCGATACGCGGATATAGAAAACCACGATAGCAGGAATAGGGTGGTTAGAAAGTTTGGTAAAGGCGGGGCAGTATTAGCCTTGGCAGTTCTTTTAGCTGCGCACACGGTGCCTGTTATTTTTAACGGCCAGCTTCTCGGAACAGGATTTCAGGTATCTATGGACCAGATTGAGACCAGAACAGGCGAACTTGGCGGCGTTCACTGGGATGAAAGAGACGATGGGTATTCAGCTGCCTGTCAGAAAATATTAGATGTTTTAGGCAGGGATATAGTATTTCGCCGCGGTAATATGTATTTACTTGATGTCAAGGATAACAATGGCAATGATGTGAATGATGTAATCGCAATTTTACGCGCTTGGCAGGATGAAAATGGCAATCTACAGCGCCGCATATTTATTGCTAATTTTTCAAATAGAGAAGCCTCAGGATATGTGAAACTGCCTGAATCAGTTCATGTAAATAGTTACGACGATTACGGGATAAGGAATCTTGTTACGGGCGAACTCTTGAGCAAAAGTTTACCTGGCGAATACGCAGGAAGAAAGCTTGCAAGAGATGGGTTATATGTGAGGTTGTCACCTTTTGATAAAAATAATGTTTCGTCTCCGGATGCGCCTTTCATTCAAGTTTTTAATCTCTTTAGCGAAAATAGGAAGCTTGAACCTTTATTCAATGAGTTAGCCGGTATAAATACTCTTCAGGAGCTGGATACATTTGAGACGCGGCATATCGATAGCCCGGAGAGATTAAAGACAGCTATATTTGAACGCAGGCAGGATATTATACTCGCAGAATTGGCGCGTAAAACTACACTTCAGGAATTCTCAGAAGCTGCAGCATCATTATTGCAGTCTATTTCCGCTAATTTACCCATTTATGGAAGATTAGCAAGGGAAAGCTCCCTTAGACTGCAGGCATTATTCATTAAAGAACTAAATCAAAAGTTTAAAGAAGAATTCAGAGATGCTTTATGGATTGATATAAGAGCTAATCAAGATTTTAAAGCCGCAGATACTTTTTTTAGAAAATTGCTCAACGAATCAGAGCTTGAATATTTGGCCGGGTTTTTAGATAATCGCCATTCAGAAATCCGCAATATTGCTCAGACGATTCTTGGCGATTATGTGCGCCACCTTCCGCCAAGGCCTTTAGCAGATTTTATTGAATTAGTTAACGGTCCAGCTGCCCAAAATATAAATGGTAATTCAAAATGGTTTTTGGGTATAGCTGAGCAGAATCCGGGCTATAGCTTCGCTCAAAACTTAAAGAAGAAATATACACGCGGCCGCATTGTTTTTGTAACTTCAGAGGTAGCGCCTTTTACTCAAAAAGGCGGCATGGGCCAGGTAATGAGTTCTCTGCCCCAGGCATTGGCAAAGATGGGATATGAGGCAATAGTGATTATGCCTCAATATAAGGGGCTTAGGCCGCCATTAAGCGGGGTTAATCAAAAAGAGTTAGATAAAAAGCTCATTACGACTATTCAACAATTATCTGTTCCTGTAGGCGGAGGAGAGACTGGCGCATTAAAATGGTTGATACAAGGAGAGGTTACGATGCACTTTGTTGATGCTGTGCATCATTTTGACGAGACTGATCATGGGGGAGATGTATATCGCAGCGGAGAATACTATAAAGATGGAGGGCGTTTTGGATTTTTATCCAAGGCTAGTCTGGAAGCTTTGGAAGCAATGAATGTCAAACCGGATATTATAGTCAGTAATGATTGGCATGCTGCAGCTATTCCCGTTTGCTTAAAAGATTCATGGGAATACAATAGGCCATTCTGGAAAAATGTTAAAATCGTTCAGATTGTGCATGTTTTAAAAGCCAAGGGAGATTTCGGCAAAGAGCTGATGGATTATCTCAGGCTTCCATGGAATGCATTCCATGGAAGCTGCCTTGAAGAAAATGACAAGGTTGTTTTATTAAAGGGCGGATTAGCCAGAGCAGACAGGGTAATCACTGTTAGTAAAACATATGCTAAAGAGATAGCTTCATTTCTGGGAGAAGGGCTTGAATGGCTGTTGCAGCGCATAGATAAAGAAGGCAAGCTTCTAGGCGTACTTAATAGAGTTGATACTATTTACTGGAAATCAGATAATGCAGACAAAGTCCCTTATCCTTATACTCTAAAAGATGCGCTGGAACAAAAACCAAAAAATAAAAGTCATTTCCAGAATAAATACAGTAAGCCGGGTAATGATAAATATAAATATGGATATCTTAATGAGAACCCAAATGCCATTTTAATCGGGATGATTGGTTCTAGGGGGGTAGACCAGAAAGGCGTAGATATCGCTATAGGCGCAATCAGGATGGTTCTAGAAGCCACAGAAAATACAAATGACCCTGATCTTACGAGACGGAAAATTATCGAGCTTATTTACAATCCAAATTCAAAATTAGATTCATCTACTAGGGAAATATTAAAGGATGCTGTTATAGAAGATCCTAAAGCATTATTTAAAGATGTTCAGTTTGTATGGTACGCTAATGCGGAGTCGCCTTATAAGGAAGGATTAATAGACCTAGCAAATCGTTTTCCTGGCAAGGTATTGGTCAATTTTAACTATAATGATGACACTGCAATGGAGTACTATGCAGCTTGCGATATGCAATTGATGCCGTCCAGATTTGAGCCGGGAGGTTATCCTCAGCAGATTGCTTTAATATTTGGCGCAATACCTATAGTATATGTAACAGGCGGCCTTAGCGATGCTGTTACAACATATAACCTGGAGACCATGGAAGGATTTGGCATGGCGTACCCTAATACTGGAAATGAACCTCCTAATTCTGAAAATTTATTAGGAGGCATAGCATGGGCAGTGTATTTATATAGAAACCGCGGCCCTCTTGATCACTGGTCTAATATGGTTCAGAATGCAATGAGAGAAGATGTGTCTTGGAATAAGTCGGTTCAAGAATATGATGAGGTTTTTCAAGAATTAATTATGGAAGGGCGCGCCGAGGATGGCATTTTGGGATTGCAAGCCGTTAGAAATGAGATATGAGATGATAAAATAAGAATAACCACATAACCAAGAAAGGAGATGAGAATAAAATGGAAAATTTTACAGAGAAGAGAAAATTTAAAAGATTAGCTTTGCCTATTCCTGTTGAACTTAGGCAGACCTTGGAGAGCGGGAAAAAGGAAGTCAATAATGGCATTTGCTCTAATATAAGTTATAGTGGAACTTATATAAGAAATATAAATGCCGGTAAAATAATGCCAGGAGATAATTTAAATATATCTATATCTATTCCTAGGATTTTTACGCAGGAGTTTCCTTTTTCCAGTCTAATAGGGAAAGCAAGAGTTGTAAGAGTTGAAAGAGACGGTATTGCGCTTGAGTTTAATGAAGATATCCATAGGCTTTATGTTGCCAATGCATAGGCGGGAATAACCAATTAAAACCCTTGACAGTTTTTGCCTCTATGGTATCATATAGTTTAAATTTTCTGATAAGCTTCTCGGCTAAACTAAGTATGGACACAAGAAAATCTCATCTTGAAAACTTCAGTTTTATTTTGCCGGCTTTAATTTTCTTTTGCGTATTCAGCGTTTACCCTATTTTAAAAACTTTTCAGTTGAGCGTTTATACTTGGGATGGAATTGCGCCAGTGATGAAATTTGTAGGGTTGGCGCATTATAAGCACATTTTTTTAAATAATCCTGTTTTTTGGAAGTCAATGGGAAACGCGGGTATTATTACATTAATGGCCCTTACGTTACAAAATGCTGTGGCATTGCTATTAGCTTTGATAGTAAATAAAAATATCCGCGGAAAGCATATTTTTAGGGCTATTTTTTTTCTGCCGCCTATTCTTTCAGGTATTGTAGTAGGGCTAATCTGGAAATGGATTTATGACGGGAACTATGGGATTTTGAATTATTGGCTGTCTCGCTTAGGGATAAGCGGGCAATACGCAAACTGGGCATGGTTATCCGAAATAAAGACAGCTTTGATAAGCGTAGGTATTGTGCATATATGGAAAGGACTTGGGTATGCGTTTATCTTATTTTTGGCAGGGCTTCAGAGCATACCTGAGGATGTTTATGAGGCAGCAAGGATAGACGGCGCAGATGAATGGGCGCAGTTTAAGCATATTACAGCGCCTCTTCTTGTCCCGGTTTTCGCTATAGTCTCTATCCTTACTATACTTGGGACAATGCAGATATTTGACCTTATATATTCAATGACGCGCGGCGGGCCAGCGGGCCATACCAGCGTTCCTATTACTGAAATATATGAATATATGAGTAATGGCGAATTTGGATATGCTACTACTATGGCAATTGTATTCGGCCTTGTTTTGTTTATTGTTTCTATAGCCCAAATCCGCATAGCAAAAAAGATGAAACAAGTGTAATAATGAATATATTTACTTCTAAGAAAATTTCAATAAATATTGTAAGTTACATAATCTTAATTTGTATGGCGATTACCTGCCTTTTCCCTCTATTCTGGATGCTTTCATCCTCTCTTAAGACGCAGGATCAGATCTTTACAGATATGAGCCTGGTACCAAAGCATCCTCACTGGTCAAATTATTTAGATGCATGGATAAAAGGGGAATTTAATAGCTATTTCCTCAATAGCCTTATTTACACTGTCTGCAGCGTAGTAGGCATAGTGCTTATTTCTTCTTTGGCAGCGTATGGGTTTGCAAGGCTGGATTTTCCTATGAAGAATTTTTTCTATTTGCTGCTTATCGTTACTTTAATGATACCTATCCCCGGCGCTTTTATCCCTTTATATGTCTTATTGAATAAACTTGGCTTATTGAATACACGCACAGGATTAACATTATGCTATATTAATGGAGGTTTGGCATTCGGAATTTTTATATTGAGAAATTTCTTTGACTATCTGCCTAAGGATATAGAAGATGCCGCTAAAATAGACGGAGCTTCTAAATTTGGAATCTATTGGAGGATTGCCCTGCCTATGGCAAGGCCGGCTCTAGCTACGCTGGTGATATTTAATGTGCTGGGCGTATGGAATGAATTCTTGCTTGCTTTAGTGGTTTTGCAGGATAAAAGCAAAATGCCTATTCAGAGAGGTTTGATGGTTTTTCAGGGCACGCATATAACTGATTATCCTCTTTTGATGGCCGGTATCACTATAGCTACCATTCCAGTAGTAATAGCTTATATTATCATGCAGCGTCATATTATTAAAGGGATTACCGCTGGAGCTTTAAAACAATAGAATTTGTATAATCTGTGAGTGGAAAATAGGCATCTTAATATTGTTCGAGCGGACATAGTGCCTATACATATAAGCCCAGTCGAGAACTTCTCGACTGGGCTTGTGTAATATGCTATCGTGATCGCTCGAAGAATATCATTGTTAACTCATATAAAAAATGCGATTTTTTATTTTTATAATATACATCCTTTTTTTATTTACTAATACCGGGTACGCCGCAGATACAGAGTGGAAATCCAGCCTGAATCTGGAAGATTTCGAATATGAGAATCAAGAAAAACTTTCAAAGGTGTTTCCAGATAACCAGATCTGGACAGGAGATGCCGGTTTGAAAATTTTTCTGGATTCAGAAAAATTTAAAAAAGGAAAATCATCCCTGAAATTATCGTACGAACCTGCGTCTGAATCCAGCTGGGCTGGCGTTCAAAAAACGTTTATTTTTGCGCAGGATTGGTCTGATTTCAAGGCAATGAGTTTTTGGATATATGGAGACGAATCTAATAATGAAATATCTTTTATGTTTAAAGATAAGGATGCTGAATCATGGATGAGCCCTTGGATAAAATTGGACTGGAATGGATGGAAAAGATTTGAGTTTCCAATGGCTGATATGGTTCGAGATCCTTATAATGTGGTGAAAACAGGCAATGGTA
>MNVP01000039.1 GCA_001871815.1 Candidatus Omnitrophica bacterium CG1_02_40_15 | reverse complement strand
TATTATCAAGCTGTTTTAATATCTCAAGATAATAAGTATCTTTGGTGTCAGGGGATTCATCCAGCAAATAAGGGAATCCCTTTTGCCTTTACAAAAAGAGAGCTATTTTAACAACTAAAAGGCTATAAAGTATATTTTTTGTCAAAGAACGACTTTTAAACCAATATTCTGACACAGTCTGAATGACAGAAATGTCAACTTCGCCTTTTTATCGCTCTGTCTCCGATATCTTTTCTATACTGCATGCCTTCGAATCTTATATGCTCTATCGCCTTATACGCATTGAGTTTAGCTGATTTAATATCCTTCCCAAGGCTCGTTACTCCAAGCACCCTGCCGCCATTTGTAAAGATCTTTCCATTTTCATTCTTTGTGCCTGCGTGGAATACAATTACATCTTTTATTTTTTTTGCCTCTTCCAGCCCGAATATCTCTTTATCTTTTTCATACCCATCCGGGTATCCTTTTGAAGCGCATACCACGGATATGCAGGGAGATTTATCCCATTTAACATCTATTTTATCAAGCGTTCCATCTGCGCAGGCCATCATAATATCCGCAAGATCTGATTTTAATCTCGGCAATATCGCCTGCGTCTCAGGATCCCCGAACCTCACATTAAATTCTAAAACCATAGGCCCATTTTTAGTTATCATTAAACCTGCGTATAAAACGCCTTTATAAACTTTGCCCTCTTTTTTAAGGCCATCTACCACAGGCCTGAAAACACCTTTTATAATTTCTCCCAGCATATCTTTTGTGACTATAGGCGCAGGCGAATAAGCCCCCATGCCGCCTGTATTGGGGCCCTTATCTTTGTCAAAAATCCTTTTATGGTCCTGGGAGGATTCTAAAGGCACGATGGTTTTCCCATCTGTAAAAACCAGCATAGAAACCTCTTCGCCTTCCAGGCAATCTTCTAGAATAATTCTATTTCCGCTGTCTCCAAAAATCCTTTCTACCATTATAGAATCTATTACCTTTAATCCTTCTTCTATTGTCTTTGGTATTATCACGCCTTTACCGGCTGCCAGGCCGTCTGCTTTTATTACAATAGGAACGCCGATTTCGTTTAGATATTTTCTCGCATTGTTAGGATTATCGAAAACCTTAAAATCCGCCGTAGCCAGGCCAAACTTTTTCATTATATTTTTAGAAAAAACCTTACTGCCTTCTAACATCGCAACGTCTTTAAAAGGCCCGAATGCCTTTAACCCGTTTTCATTGAAGATATCCACTATGCCTTTTACTAAAGGCGCTTCCGGGCCTACCACAGTCAAATCTATCTTATTATTTTTTGCGAAATCTAAAAGCCTGGGAACATCATCTGGTTTTACATCAACTAATTCCGCAATCTCTTTTATACCGCTATTTCCAGGAGCGCAGAATATCTTTTTCACTTTTTTACTCTGGGATAATTTCCACACTATAGCATGTTCCCTTCCCCCAGAGCCGATTACTAAAACATTCATATCTGCCTCGACACTGTAGGGGACGGTCGCGACCGTCCCCTACACTATATTATAACCTCTCCGTTGCCTTTAATAATCTCGCCGATAGTCCAGGATTTTAATCTAAATTTTTTTATTATCTCATGCGCTTTTTTAACGTCAGATTTGCTGACAACTATCACCATGCCTATCCCCATATTGAATGTCCTGTGCATCTCTTTGTAGCTTATCCCAGCCCTTTTTTGAATGACTCTGAATATCTGAGGGACTTGCCATAGTTCTTTATATATCAGAACGGATTTGTCGCTCGGCACAACCCTTGGAATATTGTCATAGAAACCTCCGCCTGTAATATGCGCAATGGATTTTATTTTGACCTTTTCCATCAATTTTAAAATCGCCTTTACATAAATTATTGTCGGGGTCAGAAAGATCCTGCCGAATTTTCCTTTTAATTCGCTTTTAGAAAATAATTTTCTTATTAAACTAAAACCGTTTGAATGGGGCCCGCTTGAACCTATGCCTATTACTATATCGCCTGCATTTACAGACTTCCCGTCTATTATTTTGGTTTTTTCAACTATACCCACTGAAAATCCCGCCAGGTCATATTCTTCGCCATTATACATGCTGGGCATCTCCGCGGTTTCTCCTCCCACAAGAGCGCACCCAGCCTGCCTGCACCCTTTCACTATACCTTTCATTATGCCCACAGCCTTTTTACTATTCAATTTTCCTGTTGCAAAATAATCCAGGAACAGGAGCGGCTCTGCGCCTGTAACCACTACGTCGTTCACAGACATTGCCACAAGATCTATGCCTATTGTGTCGTGTTTATTCAGGCTATCGGCAATTTTTAATTTTGTGCCTACCCCGTCAGTAGAGGATACAAGGATAGGCTCTTTATATTTTTTTGGGATACTCGTAAGAGCGCTGAATCCTCCTATATCACATATAACCTCTTTGCGTCTTGTAGTTTTGGCCATGCGGCCAATATCCTTTACAAAATCATTTGCCCTATCTATATTTACTCCTGAGCGTTTATAATCAATCATAGCTTCTCCTTTAATGAGCACTGCAGTTACGAAAATTTTTGATTTTCGTAACTGCCTCTTCTTTGAATCACTTCTTTGTATGTGCGAATTAATCCCGCCCTTTTAGCAATTTTTTCAGCCTGCTATCCAAAAGGGCGGGACAAATTCGGATATGTAACTTACGTCACTTTTTATCTGTCAAGGGTTCCGTAAGTTACATCCTCATTCTGACATAATCCACGCCGTTTTTAAAAATCATAAATCCGTCGCCGCGCTCTTTTAAGCCTTCGCGGGTCCATCTGGGATGCTGCGTGCCAAGGACATGCCTTTCAGGGTGCGGCATCATGCCCAGGACTCTCCCTGTTGTATCGCATATTCCTGCAATATCATCTATTGAGCCATTGGGGTTATCAATATACTTGAAAACTATTTGTTTATTTTTTCTTAACTGATTTAAAACATCGTTATCTCTTGGTATAAATTTTCCTTCTCCATGCGCAATAGGAAGATATATAGTTTCTGGAAGATTTTTTGCCCAGACGCATTTCGTCGTTCGCCCCTCGACTTCGCTCGGGACTTCCTTTGGTCGTCGTTCGTCGTTCGTCGTTCGTAAATCTACCCATTTATCAATGAAACTCCCTGAATCATTAAAACTAAGGGTTGATTCTATTGTCCCGCTATTTATACCTGGTAAAATCCCTGCTTTTACAAGCGCCTGAAAGCCATTGCATATACCTATCACAAGCTTTCCGCTATTTATAAAATTTTTAAGGTCTGCGTTGAGCTTATATTTAATTTCATTTGCCAGGATCTTGCCTGATGCAATATCGTCTCCGTATGTAAACCCCCCGGGAATGGCTAGTATCTGAAAATTCTTTAAAAATTTTTCATCCCTTGCCAATTCATTTATATGCACAAGTTCCGAGTCAGCGCCTGCCATCTTAAACGCAGCCTGGGTTTCATTATCGCAATTCGTTCCTGCGGTCCTTAAAACAATGACTCTTGGCTTTTTCATAAATTTTTCTTCTCGACTTCGCTCACTTTATTCGCTGCGCTCGAAGAATATTGTTCGAGCGAGTCCCTCGACGGAGTTTATCCCGAGCGAAGTCGAGGGACTCGGGATAAACTTCGCGAGTCGAGAACTTCTACCATCTTAAAGGCTTCTGCCACGCTTCTTTTAATTTATCCAGGCTTATGTCCACTATTTTCTTGCCGCTAAGCCCATAAATCTTTAAATCTTTTTTGCCCGAAACTTGGCCTATTAATCCAATAGGGATGCCTTTCATTAAATTCTCAAACTTATTTTTATCTTGTTTCCTGACTTCAGCAATAAATCTTGTATTTGATTCTGAAAATAATATTATGCTGTCTCTTTTCGCTTTTGAACTTTTAGCCTCATAAGGCGCTTCTTTAAGCTCTGCCTCTATGCCAAATCCTCCGCTGAAAGCCATCTCAGCCAATGCGCAAGCTATACCGCCCTCTGATAAGTCATGGCAAGCCCTTAATAACCCTAGCCTGGTTGCCTCGCTTATCCTATTAAAAATCTTTAAGCCTTTTTTAGCATCCACTGTAGGCGCATTATTGCCCACGCAATTATTTATAAGATTATAATGAGAACCTCCCATTTCATTTTTTGTCTCGCCTATAATGTATAAAAGATTGCCCTTTTCTTTCAGATCCATAGTAACAGCATTCGTTACATCATCCATTACTGATATTGCTGAAATTAAAAGCGTACCTGGTATCGCAATGGATTCGCCGCGCACAGAGTATTCATTATTAAGGCTATCCTTGCCGGAAATAAATGGGACGCCGTATCCCTTTGCGATATCATAACAGCCGAAACTCGCCCTTACTAAACTCCCAAGCCTGTCAGGCTTATCAGTATTGCCCCAGCAGAAATTATCAAGAAGCGCTGTTTTATTTAAAGACCCACCCACTGCTATCACCTGACGAAGCGCTTCATCTATGCAGGAAGCAGCCATCCAGTATGGGTCTATAAATCCGAACCTGGGATTTATCCCGTTTGAAATTATAATGCCTTTCTTAGAATTAAACTTTGGCCTTATGATACTGGCGTCTCCCGGCCCGTCATTTTCTATACCCACCAGAGGCTTCAAAACGCTTTGACCCTGCACCTCATGGTCATACTGCCTTATGACCCATTCCTTGCTGCAGACATTCCAGCTTGAAAGGATCTTTAATAAATCCTGAGTGAAATCTTTTTTGTCTTTTGTATCGCATTCTCTGTGACTAGGTTTTGACCACACGGCTTTTCGTTCAAACCTTGGAATCCCGCCATGCAAAAATTCCATGTCCAGGTCGCATACCACATTCCCGTTATATCTTAATTTAAGCCTTTTATTCGAAGTAAAACATCCTACCACAACTGCTTCTACGTCCTCTTTCTTGAAAATATCCATCAATTCTTTCAAATTTTCCCTGGGGACAGAAAGGACCATTCTTTCCTGAGCTTCTGATATCCATATCTCTGTATAACTCAGGCCCTGATATTTTAAAGGCGCTTTTTCCAAATCAACTTCTGCGCCAAGATCCTCGCCCATCTCTCCTACAGCGCTTGAAAAACCTCCTGCCCCGCAGTCAGTTACAGCTGTATATAAATTTCTGTCGCGGCCTTTTAGAAGCGTATTAGTGAGCTTTTTCTCCGTAATTGGATTTCCTATCTGAACCGCGCCGCCTGATACAGCCTCAGATTCATGAGTAAGCTCTCCTGAAGAAAATGTAGCGCCGTGAATCCCATCCCTTCCCGTGCGGCCGCCTACAGCCACAATCAAATCTCCGCATTTCGCGGCTTTAAATGATTTATCCTTGGGCATTATACCCACTGTGCCGCAATACACTAAAGGGTTCCCGATATAACGTTCGTCAAAAAGCACAGCGCCATTTGCAGTAGGTATACCCATGCGATTGCCATAATCTCTGACTCCGCCTACAACGCCTTTCATTATGCGCTTTGGATGCAGCATACCCTTAGGCACATTTTTACGCGGCGTATCAGGCAGGCCGAAACAAAATACATCTGTGTTCATAATAGGCTTTGCGCCTAATCCTACTCCCAATATATCCCTTATAACGCCTCCTATGCCTGTCCCGGCTCCTCCGTAAGGTTCAAGCGCAGAAGGATGGTTATGCGTTTCCACCTTAAAACAGATATTGTCGTCCTCGTCAAATCTAATAACCCCTGCGTTATCCTTAAACACTGACACGCACCATGGTTTTTTCAGCTCACTCGTAACTTTCATTATTGTGTTTTTAAGCAGGTTGTCGATTATCTTTCTCTTCCCATCTTCTTCGTATTCTATAATTCCGCGGAATGTCTTATGGCCGCAATGTTCTGACCATGTCTGGGCAATTGTTTCAAGCTCGCAATCAGTAGGATTCCTGCCTAATTTTTTAAAATGGTTTTTTATCTGGGCCATTTCCTTTAGATTTAAAAACAACTGGCCGTCCCTGCTGATCTTTGTCAATCTCTTATCATCCGCGCCAAGCAGGTTTACTATTACCAATTTAAATTTATACCCATTACTATGCTTTATGCACCTTGCGCTATGTTCTTTTACCGCATGCTGTATAACTTTATTATATAGCAGCTTTTCGCATATATTCCTGAAATCATTTTCTGTGATCTTCCCTTCTATAAAATATTTTTTTTCTGTCCTGAGGGATTTTACTCCATAAATCCCCATATCTTTTATTGCTTTTCTTGCGCTTTCTTCTACAGGATCCATCACGCCTGGATTATACGCAATCTCTATTATTCGTCGTTCGCCCCTCGACTTCGCTCGGGACTTCCTTTGGTCGTCGTTCGTCGTTCGTCGTTCGTTATTAACTACATACTCCTCTGTAATAGAGTCTGTCAGCAATTCCCCGGCTATTCTCTTAATATCAGATTCAGTGATATCCCCGGAAATAATAAAGACCTGGCTAACATTAACTTTCTTCACGCCGCTAATGCCCAGATCTAATATATCTTTTTTGACCCCTTCTCCTAAAGGGTCAAAAACACCTTTTCTCTTTCTTATCTCTATCTTCCATTCCATGCTATTCATCCTCAACAACTTGACATTTTAACAATGTTAGAGTGTCAAGTTGTTTGAAATCGCAAAACTATGTCTTTATTCTTTTAAGGACTTCCTGGTAGGCTTCCTCAATCTTTCCTAAATCCCGTCTGAAACGGTCCTTGTCCAGCTTCTCATTTGTAACCTTATCCCATAACCTGCATGTATCCGGGGAGATTTCGTCCCCAAGCAATATCTTTCCTTTATGCCTGCCGAATTCCAGCTTGAAATCAACCAATTTAAGATTAACCTTGTCAAAGAAATCCTTCATGATCTGGTTCACGCTGAACGAATAATCCTTTATCTTTTTCATTTCCTGAGGAGTTGCAAGCTTAAGGATATCTATATGATAATCATTTATCAACGGGTCGTGAAGGCTGTCGTTTTTATAATGATATTCCAGGACTGGCGTTTTTAAAACAATGCCTTCTTCTATCCCGAGCATTTTTGACAAGCCCCCCGCTGATATGTTTCTTATAGTCACTTCTACCATGACTATTTTTAATTTCTTAACAAGCATCTCCCTGTCGCTTAATTTTTTTACAAAATGCGTCGGGATGCCTTTTGATTCCAGAAGCTGGAATATAGCGCATGAGATTTCGTTATTTATAACCCCCTTTCCCTTTATAGTTCCCCTTTTTGTAGCGTCAAAAGCAGTTGCGTCGTCTTTAAATTCCTGTATCACTAAATCAGGATTATCCGTATCGTATAAAATCTTTGCTTTTCCCTCGTATATCTTATTCCCTTTTTCCATAACCTTCCTTCTTTCTAATGTTAGATGCCGACTTTTTTGAAAATAGTGTCTACGTGTTTTGTATAATATGCAACTTCAAAGAAACTATTCATTTCTTTGGGTTTTACAAATTTCATAAAATCGCTGTCATCCTGTAACGCATCTTTGAAATTAATATCTTTTTCCCAGACTTTCATGGCGCATCTTTGAATAATATCATACGCCTTCCTGCGCTCAAGGCCTTTTTTTTCAAGCTCTACCAGAATCCTTGCAGAAAATACAAGGCCTTTTGTTTTAGACATATTGTTAACCATGTTTTCTGGATAAACTAAAAGCCCTCTTATAATCTCTATCATCTGGTCCAACATATAGTCCAGCAATATTGTGCTGTCAGGAATAATAATGCGCTCTGCTGAAGAATGGCTTATATCTCTTTCGTGCCACAGTGCCACATTTTCCATGGAGACAATCGCATTCGCGCGTAAAACCCTTGCAAGGCCTGTAATCCTTTCGCACATAACAGGATTTCTCTTGTGAGGCATTGCGCTGGAACCTTTCTGGCCTTTTCCAAAAGGCTCTTCAACCTCTCTGACCTCTGTCTTCTGGAGATTTCTGAATTCTGTAGCTATCTTTTCAAGAGTAGCGCCCACAATAGCTATTTCTGACAAATATTCCGCATGCCTGTCTCTCTGGAGCACCTGCGTAGATATATTAGCGGGTTTAAGCCCTAATTTTTTACAAACATAATTCTCAACATAAGGTTCTATATTTGAATATGTGCCTACAGACCCGGAAATCTTGCCTACGGATATAATCTCCTTTGCCCTATTAATTCTATCAATGCATCTATTTATCTCATCGAAAAATAACGCTAATTTTAAGCCAAATGTTGTAGGCTCAGCATGCACGCCATGGCTTCTGCCAGCCGTAATAGTATATTTGTATTTCTTAGCCTTTTTTCTCAATTCCTCTTTTAATATCTTCAGGTCTTCCAGAATAATGTCAGCTGATTCCTTCATCATTATAGATAAACCTGTATCTAATACATCGCTTGAAGTAAGGCCCTGATGCACAAACCTTGAAGAATCTCCTATATATTCAGCTATATTATGGAGAAATGCTATTACATCGTGGCGGGTTATTTTTTCTATTTTCTCAATGCGTTTTACATTAAATTTTGCTTTGGATTTTATCTTTTTAAGCTCTTTTTTCGGTATTTTACCTAAATTGGCTAAGGCTTCGCAGACAAGGATTTCAACATCCAGCATCTTTTGGAATTTATTCTCATCAGACCATATGGCTGACATCCTGGGAAGCGAATATCTTGGTATCATAGGAACTATAATATACCATATATAGATTATATGCGTCAATTAAAAAACCCTCTCCCTTTTAAGAGAGAGGGTAGAGTAAGGATATTCTTACCTATTTTTCTTAGAAGAATAAAGTATAAGGACTAGTATAAAAACAGCTACCAATAGAAGTAATAGAGTAATGCTTTGCATAAAGCGCGTTGACAAGCGGCCTGATTTTTCTTTTATTATCACAGAGCCGTCTAAATCAGAAACAGGGGAACCCTGTTTTAATCTGAGATTACCCAATGTATCCACCCATAAATAATAAACTCTACCCTGGATATCAGCCAGCACAATCTTGCTCGGCCCTGCTGTATCGCCTTTTAAAATCAGGTCTTTTCTAAGAGTGAGCGATCCTGACATTACAGAATCTATGTCATTTCTCAATAACTGGCTTGAGTTTATCATATCAATGGATTTTGCATTTAAAGCATAAACAGAACTTGCAAGTTTTATGCGAGGGGCCATTTCTCCATCGCTCGCAACCTCCATGCCAAGCCACAAATCTTTATTAAAATCTATTTCCAGAGGTTTCACAGAACCCATGAGCACATTGAACAAGCCGTTTTTAATATTAAGGATATGCCCTTCTTCCCAGATAGACAGGCCGTCTTTTTCCGTATCATAAAACCTGAATGTAACTAAAAAATTACCTGTTAACGGATTGTCGTCTTTATCAGTTAATCTTCCCTGATAGTTTATGACACGCGGAATAGCAGCGTAGGTAAGAGCAGTTAAACATAAGATTCCAATTATAATAAAGAATGTTATGCGAAATTTTCTCATTTACTGCCTCCCTTTTTTGCCCTGTACCAATCGCTAAGCTATACTATTTAAATAGCTATGTTGCTCCGGTGCAGGGCATGAACCATTCACTAAGAATATTAAATGGCTTGCCATGAACCCGAGCGAAGTTGCTTTTTAAATATGTCTCTTAGCGAGTGGTTCATGGTGCCGAGGAGAAGAATCGAACTTCCCACGCCGGCCTTTTCAGGGCCGCGCTCTACCACTGAGCTACCTCGGCGATACAAGATTTACACTATTTTAACAAACCATCCTATTATGTCAATACAAAATTAGCTGTAGGGGGCGGTCGCGACCGCCCCTACCTGTCATGGATATGATATTATTTCCCCGTCTTCTTTAAGCATCAGAACCTTTATGCCTTTAATGGACTTTGCCAGAATAAGGCCTTTTTCCGCCCCCATTACAAATATAGCTGTAGAAAGCGCGTCTGCTCCTTCTGCTGAATCCAGCGCTACTGTAACGCTTATAATGCCCTGACAAGGCTCCCCTGTAAGAGGGTTTATTATATGAGAATATCTTTTGCCTCCTATTTCAAAAAACCTTTCATAATTTCCAGAAGTGCTTATAGCGCTGTCAGTTAATTCAAAACTATAGAGCAATTTGCCTTTATTTCTAGGGTCATGAACCCCTATTTTCCAGTCTTTTTTCCCAGGCGCGCTACCTAAGGCAAAAATATTCCCGCCTAGATTTACAAGGCCGTTTTTAATCCCATTCAACACCAAAACATCTTTTGCCCTGTCAACTGCATAACCCTTAGCAATCCCGCCAAAATCTATTTTTGTGTCTTTATTCAAAAATCTCATGGATAACTTTTTAGAATCCAGCTCTATATTTTTATATCCAACGGATTTCAGCGCATTCTCTATATCATCCTTATCTGGTATTGATTTATGTTTACGGACAAAACCCCATATCTCCATAAGAGGAACCACTGTTATGTCAAACGCGCCATCTGAAATCCTGCTGTAATATATAGATCTTTCCGTCAACCTAAATGCTTCCTCGCTCACCTTTATATTTTCAAGCCCTGCTATTTTATTTATCTTTGATACCTCGCTATTTTCATCAAATTTACTGAAAACTATTTCTATGCGCTGCATCTCCTTAAACGCTTCGCCTATAGCGCGAACAGCCTTATCTCTGTCCGGGCTGTAGCAGGAAATCTCGCAGAAAGTATCCATCAGGATTCTTGTTTCTTTCACTGATGAACCCTGGCTGCATCCTGCTAAAATAAATATCAGAAAATAAAAAATTCCGCATCCTTTTAATGTAAAAAGATGCGGCTGTTTTTTTAAAATCATATGATTTAAAATAAAAATACAGCTGCTGATACTACTGTGGACCAGCTGCCGTTAGAATCAATTATAGTGGACTGGGTCATGTTCATAGTTTTGACGATCTTATCCTTAACCTGATATACCTTTTTTATTTCATCCCAGTCTTTGGAATCATCGAAATCTGGAAAACCCATTGTAGAGGCAAGCATCTTTGCCGCCAGGTCTTCTGCGTAATCGCCTGCAAACTCATCTGTCTGTCCATACGCATGATGCTCGCTCATATAGCCATACATGTTTTCGTCCGCAGGTATTGCAGTGCCTACAGAAGACGCTATAAGCCGCCTTGGCTCATTGGAGCTGCACCTGGCAATGACACAATAGGTTATCATGCCAGGTATGAGTTCTTTTATGCCTTCATTTTTCGGAAGAATTTTGCAGCCCGGCGGGAAAATACTGGAGACATGCACCAGATTGCATTTTTCAATGCCTGCGTCTCTAAGCGCAAGCTCATACGAACGCAATTCTTCCTTATGCGTGCCAACACCTTTAGTAAAAAATACCTTTGTAGGAACTAACTTGCCTGACTGCGCTGCCTGTTGCCCGTTCATGCTTTATCTATTGCCCCTCAGGCGCTGCAGGCTCTGCTGGCTGCGACGATACTGGAGCAGTCTGGCCGCCTGTAGCAGCTGGTTGTTCTGGGACAATAACGTCCACCCAGCTTGCGATAAGCTTTCCCGCATCATCAGTATAATAACCAACTTCTGCCTTATCGCTTTTTTTAATATCTGCTAGCTTTATATCCTCTATGCCTTTCCAGAGTATAGTTTCTCCATCTACCACGCTAAAAGCCTTTTCTGCGCCATCAGAGCCTTTTATAGTTATTGAGCCTGCGGCCGTGTCCAAAGCCGTAATATCTCCCGTAACTACGCCTTCGCCCACCCCTTCTTCTGCAGGAAGCGTCTCTTCATCTGCCGACACAATATCTTTTGCCGGCGCAACCTCTGTATTGGGCGCAGAAGTATCTGTTGGGTTTGCGGTATTCGCAGCATTATCTTCTGCAAACGCATAAGCTGATATTAATACCACAGCTCCCAGAATAAAAACTACCACTGCTAATTTCTTAATCATACTCTCTCCTCCTCCTTTCAATTTTTAAACAAAATTAATTATATCACAAAAAGGTTTTTTTGCAATACAATAATTTTACTTTTACTTAGCCAATATATTTCTTAATATGTTTTATAAGATCCTTTGCGCTTACCGGTTTAGCTATAAAAGGATGGCCTCCTATAGAGCCGTCTTGAGAATCCATTTCGTCCTCCCTTATAATTGCGGTTAAAAATACGACTGGAATATCTTTAAGGACATTATCGGTTTTCAATTCAGAGGCCACGTCGCCTCCATCCATACCCGGCATCATAATATCTAACAGAATCAAATCCGGCTTAAATTCTTTTGCAGTCTTAAAGGCATTACTGCTATTATTCTCTATCTTTACCATATATTCTCCTGTTTCCTCAAGATTTAATTTTACCAATTTTGTAAAACCTTCTTCATCGTCAATGATTAGTATCTTTTTCTTGTCCATTTTAGCGTCCTTTCTTTTATTTAACCTTCCCTTTTTAGAACATCCTCTGCCGCATGTAAAATAACGGTCAATTTGGTCCCCTTGCCTATCTGGCTTTCTACGCTTATAAACCCTTTGTGTTCATTAATTATATTTTGAGTCACGCTCAATCCTAAACCAGCGCCTCCTGTAGGGCCTTTTGTGGTAAAAAACGGGTCAAATATTTTTTTCAGATTTTCCTCAGAAATTCCAGAGCCTGTGTCTTCGATTTCAATTATTATAGCTTTTTCTCCAACCCGGAAGTAATCTCCCTCCCGCCTGCCTATGCCTTTTTTTATCTCTTCTAATATCTTATCATAGGTGCGGATAATAATCTTCCCCCCCGCAGGCATAGCCTGAATCGCATTTAATAAAAGGTTAATAAACACCTGCTCCAATTTGTTTTTATCTGCCAGGGCGCTTGGTATGCCTTGTTTTGTTTCCATTATAACATCTATGTTTTCAAATTTAAACCTTGTTCTTACTAAACTTATAGAAACCTCCAGAATAGAATTTACGTCCTCCGGCTTCAAATCCAGGCTTGCCACTCTGGAAAAATCAAGAAGGGCATTTATAATCTTATCCGCTCTTTTTACATTATCTTTGAGCATAATCAAGATTTCATAGATATCTGTTTCTTTGGCGGATATTTTCTTTTCCAGATAATTAACCCCTTGCAGTATTATCCCCAAGGGGTTTCTTACCTCATGCGCTACGCCGCTGGCAAGCTGGCCTACGGCGCTTAATTTCTCTGCCTGGATAAGCTGGCCTTGTGTCTCTTTCAGTCCCCTGTATGCCTTTATTATCTCTTTCTCCAGCCGCTCCTTTTCTTTATTAACCCCATACCTATCAATGGCCTTTTTAATAATCATATCTAACGTATCGCTATACAAAACATCTTTGACTATATAATCATATGCCCCTTCCTTCATCATATCTACCGCAACCTTTTCGTTTCCTAAAGCGGTGACTACAATAAAAGGTACTTTCTTATTTTTATTATTTATCTCTTTTAAGACATCGAGCGCGGTTGAATCAGGGAGGCGGTAGTCGCAAAGCACTGCATCGTAAGACCCTTCGAATATCATTTTCAGGCCTTCGCGCGAATCCATGGCAACATCCAATTGATAATCTTCACTTGCTTTCCGCAAGATTCTCTTCGTAATCTCAATATGGTCCGGGTTATCTTCTATCAGTAATATTTTTAATATCATAAATAAGTTAGGCGCTGCGCGTTAATTTATGAACCCGTTATTCTTCCTGGCCATTAGGCGAAAAGATATTCAACAGCCCCCAGTACAGGCTTACCTCCTTGACTACTTCTACAAAATTTTCGAAGTTGACAGGTTTCTGTATAAAGCTATTGCAACCGTTATCATAGCTCTTGATTATGTCCTCATCTCTCTTGGAGACGGTCAGCATAACAACAGGTATCCTTTTTAAATTAGAATCCTTCTTTATAACTCTCAGGACATCTATGCCATTCAGCTTGGGAAGATTTATATCTAAGAGTATAAGGCCCGGTTTCGGGCTGGAGGACAGATCCTTATAGTCTCCTTCATGTTTCAAAAAGTCCAAGGCCTCCTGGCCATCCCTCACAATCCAAAGCTGATTGATTACCTTTGCCTCCTTAAGCGCCCTTTTGGTTATATCGATATCATCGGGATTGTCTTCAACCAAGAGTATCTTGATAATATTATGTTCCTCTGCCATCTTGTCCTCCTTTGTTTATCCTGCCCATCCTTTGCTGTTCCTCTAATGCCTTTTTAATATCATCTTCTGTCACAAGCTTCCTTTCCAGCAGGATCTCGCCTATTAACTTCTTTCCTAAAATCACGCTCCTATCCTTTGGAATAGTAAAATAGAACACAGAGCCCTCTCCGGGCTTAGACTCGACCCAGATATCTCCCTTATGTATCTGAATTATTTTTTTTACTATCGTAAGGCCCGCGCCGGTGCCTTCGACATCCTCCCTCTTGCCAAGCCTTTGGAAGATCTCGAATATCTTTTCGAAATATTCTTCTTTTATCCCGATACCATTATCCTTTATATAAAATTTATGAAGATCTCCTTGATCGTCATAACCTATTTCTATCACGGGCTTTTGTTTATCATTAAACTTAATGGCATTGGAAATCAGGTTCAAAAAAACTTCCGTTAACCTGATGCGGTCACAAAATATTTTTGGAAGCTTGCCTTTTATTATAATCTCTACGCCCTTTTGCTTTATGGCGTATTCAAGCCTCATCTTCACTTCAGTTATCAGCTCCGCTGTTTCAACTTCTTCAATAGTACTTCCTCTTTTTTTGAGCCTGGATATCTCAAGCAGGTCTTCGATAAGCTTTTTCATCCTTTCTGTATTGGCTCTTACGCGTTCGAGATAATGCCTCCCTTCCTCGCTTAATTTGTCCTTGTAATCATCTATTATGAATTTCGAATAGGCATCTATGCTCCTTAAAGGCTCTTTTAAATCATGCGAGACAATATAGGTAAAATCATCCAATTCTTTATTAACATCTTCTAAAGACTTTTTTTGATACTCCAGGATCTCATTCGACTCCATAAGATCTTCAGCTGTATTCTTTATTGCCCTGCGAGAGTCCTCTAAATCCTTTAGCGTGAGTTTTTGATGTTCCTCTATTTTCTTGCGTTCGATTATACCTGCTAATATATTTGCTACTGCATGTAAAAATTCCTTTTCTTTATCATTAGCCTGATGGCCTTCATCTAAATATAAATTAATCATCCCCAGTATTTCTTTGTCCATGGATATGATAGGGACACAGTAGTGGCCATGCGGCATTATACCTTTATATTGATTTTCATGACGTTCATCAATATGGCCTGAAAAAATAATTTCGCCGGATAATACTGCCTTACCACAAAGACATCTGCCAAAAGGCACAGAGGCGCACATTGTTTGTATTTCTGCTGACAACCCTTGTTGAGCTTTTAAAACAAGCACGCCCGGCTTGTCTTCTACTAGAAAGATGCCGCCTTTAGGCATTACTTTAGACCAGGGAGTTAAGTAAGAGATGGCTTTTTTTAACACTTCTTCAAGAGGGATATTTTCTAATGAAATTTTAAGCAATTTGTTCAAAATTCCCTGTATCTGGGAATCTTGCCGGATATCTTCCTCAGATGCCCTCAAGGCATCAACCATATAATTAAACACAGTACCTAGCTCTCCAATTTCGTCTTTTAACTTTATATCTACCCTTTTCTTCATATCTCCATGCGCGATTTCTAATGCTGTATCTCTTAGATGGATTATCGGAGATGAAATGGTGCGCTTAAAGAAAAACCAGAGCCCTAAAATAAAAATTATATTCATCATAATACCTATTAGCATAACCAAACTAAACAAGGTTTTGGTCATATCTGACTTTGCTTCTATCTGCAGGTTTTCGCTGTGGATAAACCTGGAAAAATTTTCAGCATCTCTTATGACATCATCGGCAACGGCATCCATCTTTTCCATGAGCTTACCCGCCTCTATATTCCCGATTGCATCAGATATGGAAAATATCTGTAACGCTGTATTTTTAAGCTCTATGTATTCTTTTTCTATATGCTTCATTAACCGGCCTTCTTCAACATTGCCAAATTTTATATCATTTATTTTTTTGATCAAGCCCTCAACATTGCCGCTTAAAATTTTAAAGTTTTCTGGCTCATCAGGGCTTCCTCCTGGGATCAAAAAATCATTCGCAGGCATAACTACCTGAGCCAGGCCGATCTGGAGATTTTTAAGTAACTGCATTTTTTCTGCGCTTTTATGCAGTTTAAGATGATCTTGATTATGCCTCTTATCAATCACATACACAGAGTACGTAAATATAATTAATTCTATAAAAAATATAAGAAGTACTCCCCCTATTTTCGTTTCTATTTTAATCCGCATAACTATCTTTCTTTATCCTAAAAAATGTAGCTCAAGAATTTATATATTAATTTTGCCGCCAGAAAATCAGGGCTGACGTTGCCCGGCATCGGAGCTAATTCCACAGCATCAAATCCTATAATCTCTTTTTCCCGGCTAAGCCTTTTTAATAACGCAAGCGTCTCGTACCACCCCATGCCGCCGGGTTCAGGCGTGCCGACGCTAGGCATTATTGACGGGTCAAATACATCCATATCTATAGTGACATACACCTTCTTCTCTTTCAGGGAACCTATTGCTTCTTCTGTCCATCTCTGAGATTTAACCATATCCTTCATAAAAAAGGTTTTCAGGTTTTTATGGCTTTTTTCTGCTTCATCTTTCGAAAGGCTCCTTATACCTATCTGAACAACATCTGTAATCTCAGTTATCCTCTTCGCGATACACCCGTGGCTGTGTTTCCATCCCTGAAAAACATCCCTCATGTCGCTGTGGGCGTCCAGCTGCAGGACTGAAAAATTCCCGAATTTCTTTTTGTATGATAACACCGGGCCAAGCGTTATGGAATGTTCCCCTCCTATAATTACCGGGAATTTGCCTGCGTCCAGGATAAGGCTTGTTTCTTTCTCCACCTTTTTGATTACATCTTCAGGCTGGAGACTTGAAGATCTTATTTCTCCGGCAGTATAAATGCCTATCTTAGAAATTTCTTCCTCCGTTTCCTCGTCATAGGCCTCCACGTACCTTGAAGCGTCTATTATTGCCTTCGGGCCATCTATTGTGCCTGGTTTATATGAAGTAGTAAGGTCATATGCTACAGGCAATATTACTATCCTGGAGTTCTTCCATGAGGAAAATTTATCTTCCAACCCGCAGAATCTTAGATTTTGTTTACTTTTTTTCATACGCATATGAGGTTATAAATATATATTCCAGGATCCCTCTTCCTGTGTTCTTTACATTATGAATAGTGCCTGGCGGTACGCATAAAACCATATCGGCTTCAAAATTTATCGCGTTTTCACTATTTACAACCAACTGCCCGCTGCCTTTTAATACAACAAGGGCTTCTTCCAAATCGTTGGTGGAATGCTCCCCTATCTCTTCCCCTTCTTTCAATATGACATGCCCGCTCTTCATACCGCCGGTCCCAGAGTCTTTATTAAAAAGCCTCTGGTATTTCGCGCCCGATTCTAATTTTACAATTTTTACTTTTAGAAAATCAGCCATCTTTAAGACTTTCGAGGACATCTTTCTGCCAGATAAATTTTTTTCTTTTGCGGGATTTATAAAACTTCTCCTGAAATACATATGAGTAGATAAGAGGCAGGCTCACA
>MNVP01000091.1 GCA_001871815.1 Candidatus Omnitrophica bacterium CG1_02_40_15 | reverse complement strand
ACATATACATGGTAGCCTATTTAACAATCTTTAAGGAGGGCTGCCATGATAACCGATTCGTTGAAAATAAGGTTAATCAAGTTTAAGATTCCCAGATATGTTACTTGCTCTTTTTGTGGCAAGAAGCAACCTTTTAAAAAGAAAAATGAGCATTACAAATTGGTTAAGGATATAAATCTTAGTCAGTCAGTTATGCTTAAGGTAAGAGTAATCTATGCTAAATGCAAGAATCCTGTATGTCAGCATAAT
This sequence comes from Candidatus Omnitrophica bacterium CG1_02_40_15, assembly GCA_001871815.1. Classification (GTDB taxonomy): domain Bacteria; phylum Omnitrophota; class Gorgyraeia; order Gorgyraeales; family Gorgyraeaceae; genus UBA10183. Next base: position 3,304 of record MNVP01000091.1, on the reverse strand, counting down.
AATTTTATGCTGCCTACTCCTGGATTTGTAAAATACCAGAAAGAGGACCGTCCCCTACCAGAAAGAGGACCGTCCCCTATTTACTGTTCGATTCGCCAATACACGGCTTTATTCATTTTTATCAAGCCTGCCCAAAGATACCGTGATCGCTGCCCATCCAACAGAAGCCAACGGTATCCCCATATTCGCTAAACGGAAGGTTTTTATTGAATCAGAGCTATCTTTGCCTTTCTATAAAATATACTATTCTGAAATAACACGCCGTACTTATGTTTTTTTTAAGTTCTACTATAATACTTCCCTAGTTGAAGTAAGGAACATTGCGTTATCCAACGGCGTTGATTATATTATTATTGACCGTGTTCTCTTTACTCCTGAGTATATTAAACGACAAAATTTTTACTTTGAACCGTTTAACAACAGCATCAAAACAATCATTCAAACTTCGCTAAATTCAGGTTTTGCATTAGCCAACCCGCCACAACGAAGCATTATCTGGGACGATAACAGGTTTGTAGTTGCAAAAGTTAGCCTGCTAACTTCTTAAAACTGAACAACTGATCGAGTTTACTTGTAGCCAATGTTAGTCGGATTTACTTTTATAAAAAAGGCTCAGAAGCGGATCAAAAATGAGGCTTGTTTCAATATAACAATTCCAATAGCAAGACCTGCACTGCAGTGTCTTCCGAGTGATGCGGCGGTAGAGATCCGATCCGAGCGCTTTCCTGATATTCAGTTCATGCAAAATAATACTTTCACCACCCAGCTCATGCCAATGCAAACAGGGGAAAAGTCTTTTGTATGTATCGATTATAACGTGGGAATATCCGGCCAAGCACTTTATAGGCAAAGGCTCCCCATTCCAAAAATGCTTCAGAAGTTTCAGATACCGCGCGCTATTCTCTAATAAAGGTTCTGTGCGCTTAATGCGCAGAAGATCGCTAATTATGCCCGGATTTTTCTCAGAAATTGAATTTTTGATCAAAGAATTAGGAAAAAGGTGCAATGGATTTACTGTTAATCCATCAATCCCATATTTTTTTAACAGAAAAATGATCTTAGGCAATTCGTCAAAATTATCTTCATCTAAGACCGTTACAACACCGATTTCTGTCGTTTTCTTTTGTTTGCCCCTGGCTTCTAAAAGAAGCTTTATAGCATCCGTGATCTTTAAAAAGGCTCCTTTTATCCCGGTGAGTTGTTCGATTTTATCAGATGAGGTACTGTCTAAAGAAATGTTTATAGAATCAATTCCACAGGATATAAGAGTTTCCGCCTTTTTTCGATCAAGGAGATAACCGTTTGTGCTGATATGCGTGAATATACCTTTTTTTGAGGCAAATGATAATAAATCCATAATATCATCCCTTAGCAAAGGTTCCCCTCCTGAAAAATCAATGGCAGAAACCTTCATTTCACTCAGCTGACTTATAATATTTTTAAATTCATTCGTGCTCATTTCAGGACTTGCGTGATATGAATTTTTTTTCACACATTTCCGGCAAAAACTTTGGCATCTGTATGTTGGGATCAGTGTTGCTATAAGCGGAGAGATGAATCTTTTTTGCAATATTACTGATAGCGCCAATCCTAACAATTTAACGGGCTGCCTGAAAATATAACCAAGCGACTTTTTCTTCATACACTTGAAAGCTAAATTAATATATTTTTTTCTCATTTTTAATGTGCTTAACGAATAAGTATAAGGCCATAATTTTTCCTGTTTTTTGTTAGTCTTTCGGCAAGGATGATAAGAAGGCACCAGAGAGACGAAAATACAATTACGGAGTCACGTTTGCAATATATAAAAAGCACAGGGACAGCAACTAACGTCAAAACGAATATATGCAACAAAAAAAATCGCTGAGGCAATAGCATTCTTTCCAATTTCATTAGCGCAAGAACGCTTTTTAAGCCCGAAATAAAAAATACCTTGCTGGAGCCGCTCCTTGGAGAGATCTTTGTCGAAACATACTTTATCGAGTGGCCGTTAAACAGCAATAGCAGCGTGCTTGAAGCATGAAAAGAAAAAGTATCCGGCAAAAACAATATATATTTTTCAAGAATATTTTTTTTAAAAATCCGGAATCCGGAATTGATGTCTGGAATAGAATGACCGAACGCAAAGCTTGCGATAATCCAAAGGACTGCCTTACCGATCCTGTTCATAAATTTTGTTGGAACGCTGCCGACTCGTTTACCGACCACCATGCCACACCCGATCATTTCTTCCATAAGTTTATCAATATCTCTGATGGCGTGTTGTCCATCAGCATCTACCGTAACGATTATATCGTGCTTGGAGTTCTTTAAACCACTTTTGATTGCTGCGCCATACCCCATATTAAAAGGATGACGAACTATCTTAACGACAAAACCATCAAGCTGCTGTATTGTATGATCTGTTGAACCATTATCAACGACTACAACATCCGCTTGTGGGTAATATTGAATAATATCCGAGATAACGCGCCTAACAGAGGCCGCCTCATCAAATGTTGGCACAATAATAGAAAATAACTTTGTTTGTATCATGTTAAATATTCTGAAAAATAAATTTCCTGGATGGAAGCAAAGTTAAAGTCATGCATCATGGCCAATAAAACACGCCTTGTTTTTGGAAGACGCCAAGAATGTATAAGTCGTTCTTTTAAGGGTAAACGGACACACGGCAAATTCATTGCAAATTCCCAAGTATGAATGTAGACCACTGTTCGTTTACCTCTATAGTTTATCCGCTGAGTCAAAAACTTAGTTAAAAAATATGGAAAAGCCCTCAGAAAAAATCCTCCGCCAAAAGGAATGTCTACACCTAAAAATGAAAAAGAAGATCTGGGGATCTCCTTGAGCTCACCAAACATCTTTCCTGAGATCTTCCTACAAACAGAGTAATCCATACTGGCATCGTACCGAAAACCAAGTTCAAGAAGTATATTTAACGCCCAAATTGAAGATTGATTAATAGACCAATTAGGCGCACGAAAACCAATAATAGCTTTTTCGTTCAGATCTTCCAAAATTTTTTTGGCAAGCGACATTTCCTTAAAAAATAGTGCCGGCGTCTGACGGTTCACCGGATCATGAAAATATCCATGTAACGCGATCTCATGGCCCGCCTTGGCAATCTTGCGAATAATATCAGGATAACGCCTAGCATTGTAACCAACCACAAAAAAAGTAGAAAATAGGACCGTCCCCTATTATCTCGAAAATAGGACCGTCCCCTATTTATCGTCCCCTATTTATCTTAGTCCCCTATTTATCTCAAATAAATCTTTTAATAAATATTCTTTGCCTGTGGCTT
>MNVP01000052.1 GCA_001871815.1 Candidatus Omnitrophica bacterium CG1_02_40_15 | reverse complement strand
AAAACCTCAAAACTTATCATGCTTGAAACAGGGTTGCCGGGAAGGCCAAATATAAGCTTATTCTTGATTGTGCCAAAAACAAGGGGCTTACCCGGCCTCATAGCAACCTGCCAGAATTTTATATTTGTCCCCATTTTAGCTAATATGTACTTTACTAAATCATAATCGCCTACTGAAACGCCTCCTGATGTAAGAATAATATCGCAGTCAAGGCCTTCTCTTATTTTTTTCTCAAGCTGTTCAGGCTTGTCCTTAGCTATCCCGAGATTCTTTGGTATAGCTCCGCATTTAAGAACCTGGCTGTAAAGCGTATAGGTATTTGAATTCCTGAGTTTACCAGGCGTAAGTTCTTTATCGATTTCTATTACTTCATCACCGGTAGCAAGTATAGCTACTCTGGGTCTTCTGTATACATTTACCCTGCTCATACCCATGCTTGCAAGTATCCCGATATGCGCTGAATTAAGTTCTTTGCCGCATGGTATTACAAGTTCTCCTTTTTTTATATCCTCACCTTTTCTCCTTATATTCTCTCCTAGCTTCACTTCCTTGAATATCTTAACATATTCTTGCTTTTCCCTTGAACCTTGAACCTTAAACCTTAAACCCTTTTCTGTGTCCTCAACCATTATCACGCTGTCAGTTCCTCTTGGAATAATAGCGCCTGTCATTATCCTGGCAGCCTGATTTTCCTTTAAAGATGCCTTTGGCGCATCCCCTGCTTTTATATCGCAAATAACCTTTAGCGTTTTTGGTTTTGGTTTTGAAGCATTTATAGTGTCGGAAAAGCGGACAGCATAACCATCCATGGCTGAATTATCAAACCCAGGGATATCAGAGCTTGCGTGAATATCTTTCGACAAGACCCTGTTGAGGCTTTTTATAAGCGGGATATTTTCTGGTTCAACCTGCTTTACCGCGTTAAGTATAATCTTTAATGCCTCATTAACCTTTATCATAAATTAACTCGTCGCTTTGCTCCTCATAATTTATTCCAAAGGGGCTTCGCCCCTATGGCGTCCCTGACATTTTGCTAACAAAATGTCAGGGACTGTTACCCCTTGGGGGATTGCCTGCAATCCCCCAAACCCCCTACAGTTGTATGGAATTTTTGAAATTCCATACAACAAATTATCCGGCTTGCCATGTAATCTGTAAGGAAAGAGAGGCTCTGTTTAAAACAGGATTCCTCCAGCCCTGCCAGACATTTCTTAGACCTCTCAAGGTATGAGCTCGCGTCTCCTCTTGTTTTTAAAAAGGCTTGCGAATCAATAAATCTATTTCTTATTTCCTGGAACGATTCTTTATTCTGCTGGCCGAGAAAGCTCATGACCCTCTTCTTATCCCTTGAGCAGGATAAGAGGTTCAGGACAGGCAGCGTCAACTCTCCCATCTTGAAATCAGCCCCGGTAAGTTTTCCAAGTTCAATATCTTTACCTACCAGGTCCAGACAGTCATCTATAATCTGAAACGCTATCCCGAAATTAAGCCCGTATTTTCTCAAAGACAGTCTCATCTCTTTTGGACAGCCGGACGCAATTGCGCCTGCTTCGCAGGATGCGGCAAAAAGAGTAGCTGTTTTTTTCTTTATGATTAATATATACCGTTTCTTCAGGAGTGAGATATTATCCCTTTCGCATACCTGGGCTAGCTCTCCCTCGCACATCTCTTTCGCGGCAGAACTGATACAATCCAGTATATCCATGTTGCCGCAGCGCGAAACAAGCTGAAACGCTATGGAATAAAGGTAATCGCCAAGGGCAATAGAAATATCTTCTCCGAATTTTGTATTGATCGTGGGCTTATTGTGCCTGAGATTGGCGTGATCAATAACGTCGTCATGAATCAACGATGCCATGTGGATTAGTTCAATGCTAGTGGCAATCTTTATAAGCTGCTTCTCTCTGTCAGGCGCATTGCTGGCTGAAGTTGCCTTGCTGGACAAGGCTACTAGCGCAGGCCTGAGCCGCTTGCCCGGCGAGACAAGCATGTAATTATTTATTTCTAGAATAGACTTCCTTCTTGATCTCTCAAGGCTGTTTCTTAAAAGATCTTCAATCTGGATTAATTGTTTCTCAACTGGTTTGTAGATATCTTTCAAAAGCATTCTATTTCACCTTATAATAATACTGTTCGATTAGGCTTCTCGACTGGGTTTGCATGCATAGCCGCATCGTCCGCTCGAAGAATATTGTTCGAGCGAACGAAGTGAGTCGAGAACCTCCTTAAAAAAACGCTTTCAGCAGAAAAGAAGCGCTCATAAGAAAACCCACCATTGTATGCAATCCTATTGTGCCTGCATTTGCAGGCAATAGTTCATTCACCTTATCAAAATTTTTCTTAGAAATTCCCATTATCTTAAAAGCAGCCTGGATAGTTAAGAAAGTTATAAGGCTTAGCCATGGTAAGCTCCTAAAGATAGCGCACAAAGCAATAATAATATATACCATCCATAGAAATATATTAAAAAGTATCATAGCTTTTTCTTTTCCGAGTAACACTACAACTGTATTTTTATTTACTGCCCTATCAGCTTCATAGTCCGGGAACTCATTTATAAAAAGTATAAGGCCAACAAGAATACCTATAGGAACAGACGCCCAGAACGCTGCCCACGAAAACTTCATGGCTTGAACATAGTAAGACCCCATTACAACAAGTGGGCCGAAACAAAAACCAACCACCATCTCGCCAAAGCCTCTGTATCCAATCTTTAAAGGAAGCGCTGTATAAAAAAACCCCAGGAACACTCCGGTAATTCCCAGAAATAATATTACATTCGTGCCCATCCTGTGATTAAGCCACAGGCCTATCAGAGAACCTGCTGTAAAACAGGCAAGGCTGAATGCCAATATCCCCTTCGGGCTTATCATGCCTTCCTGTATAACCCTGCTGCCGCCGCTAAAAGGCGTGGGGGTTTTATTCAGCCAGTCATTTCTTGTTACATGATCAAAATAATCATTGCATAGGTTAACTGCTAGATGTAGTAAGCTTGCGCCTACAAGCGCCATAAAAAATGTCACAAGGTCAAATCTTTTGGCCTCTGACCAGCCTATCGCAGTACCAAGAAATACTGGTATGAATGTAGCTGTAAGAAAAGGCAGCCGTGCTACCTTTATCCAGATTTTTAGGCGGCCGATAAGCGATTTAAAACTTATCATAATAAATGTATATATCCTCTATGCCTTTTTTGGTAAGCACAGCTATGGAAGCGTCTATCATGGGCGGCGGGCCGCAAAGATACCCTTCTGTATGCCCATTTCCAATCACCATTCTTTCCACAACCTGGGTGATCAGCCCTGTCTCGCCTTTCCAGTTATCTTGAGGCTTTGGCTCTGAAAGCGCAGGGACATATTTAAAATTCTGGAACTCTTTTAAAAGCTTGAAAAGCTCTTCTGTGAAGAAAAGGTCCTTTTTGCTGCGGGCGCCGAAGAAATATGTAACCTTCCTCGGCATATTTTTTTCTTTCAGGTGCAATAGTATAGAGCGTATCGGAGCCATGCCGCAGCCGCCTCCAATACATACTATATCCCTAGTAGAGTCCTCTCTCAGGTAAAAACCTCCGAAAGGCCCTGTAAGCGCAATCTTGTCATTAATATCCAACACCTCATGTATATATGAAGAGCACATACCATTTGGCACTAAACGCACAATCA
>MNVP01000035.1 GCA_001871815.1 Candidatus Omnitrophica bacterium CG1_02_40_15 | reverse complement strand
AGCCGAAGGACGCTTCGGCAATTTATGCGCTTGGCTTGTGCTATGTATTAAGTGGGGATATTGCCAATGCCCGCAAGAACACTTCAGAAGCTATCTCTTTGAATAAGGAGCTTGCGCTTAAGCTTGCAAATTCCGCATATACACAGGCAATTGAAACATCGCAGGAGGTTTCTTCTTCGCTGAAAGCGCAGATTGAGAGGAATTTGGAAACGATACGGGTTGCCGAAATAAACGGATACGGCGGGAAAAGGTAAACTGCCTTAATTCTTTCCGAGATAAGCGTCAAGATATACCTTCACCGTTTCGCCTTCTTTGGTCGCAACCGTTTCAAATCCGACTTTTCGGTAAAACTCTACTGCTTCTAGTTTTGAATCTGCCGTCAAGAACCGGCAACCCGCATTTTCCGATATCTCAAAGAGCCTGCTCAACGCAAATTTTATCATCGCTCTTCCATATCCCTTTTTTTGAAAATCCTTTCGTGAAGCCAGCCTTCCTATGCGCAATGCAGGCAGGGTGTGATACTGGATTCCCTTCGTATTGAACAATTCCGATAGTGTCGGATTTTCCTTAATCCTTATTGAGTCTGAAAGAAGAGTCAGATAACCGACCAAAACATCAGGTTCCTCAAAGAGCAGAAAAGTAGTTGAAATATGCAGTTCCTGCTGTTTCAGTGCGTCATTTCTTATAAAATCGTCCAAATCTTTGTTGCCGCTTGAGAATTCGCCAATTAAGTCTTTATGCTCCTGTTTGAGCCTTGCAAAGCGCATGAGAACGCCCCCTCAATACTCAACCTTAAACTGCCTTGCCTCGGCTAGCGCTTCCCTTATGAATTTCACTCTTTTAGGGTTTGGCTCGGCTTCTTCCTTTAACATTCTCTTTACGAATCGGACAGCCTCATCCCCCTCAAGCTCTATTCCCGCTTCAATCGGTTTTGCCATATTCTGCACCGTAAATAATATGTGAAAAGGCACTATTAAGCCTTTGCCCTGCCATTTACTGCTCCAAGTTACTCATCCTCTTCCAGTGCCTTTCTCAACTTCGCCAGCTCCTCATGTATTTCAGGATGCCTCTTTAAAGGGTCCAGCCTTGCCTTTGGCTCAAGCTCGGCAATTTTCGCCTTTATGTTTGTCTTCTTTCTTCCCAAATCCTTTTTGCTCATTCCCATAAATATCATCTCCTTTTTACTTACTTTTATTAGCAATTAACTCATAAATACATCAATTAAACATGTTTCTTTGGTCTGCTCCATTAATGTTCAGTTCTGCAGTTCGGCTATCTTCTTTATCCACCAGATTCAAAAATTTTTGACCAAAATTTCTGTCCCGTTCCAAATAGTCTGTCTAATGCCCAATTCACTATATGTAAAAACGATCCAAACGACACAAGTAATAACGCGAATACGAGACCAATAACGAGTGTAAATATCTGCTCTCCCAAAATGGGCACTTCTAAAGTCTTTTCTCTTGCTACGTTTATTATTATATTAGACACATCAAACCCGACTGCCGTAAGTAAAAACGGTATAGACAAAATGACATTTCCCACCCATTCTTTTTTCTTAAAAATATACTTGCCTGCAAGAAAAACAGCCAATGTTGGAACACCAAATAATATCGCTATTGCGTATATTGCTAATGTAATATCTAAGTATATTTTCAAAAATAAAAGTGACAATCCAAGAACAAACAGTGCAAATACTACCATAAACCAACCCATAATCGGACTTTTATTAGTAATGTTTTGAAATCTGTTAATTAATGATACTCCAATCAATAGAAATAAAACAAAAGAGACGAATGGGAGAATCTTTAGATATTGATAGTACGGCTCGGATTCCATTCCCTTGAGTAAATTATTCTGCAGGTATACACTAAAAATAAAAAATAATGAGAATGCTGCGAGCGCACCTTTATTTTTTTCAAAAAATTCAAGAAGATCAATTTCTTTAAATTCTGTTCCCACGTTATCTCCCCCAAACTCCCCTTATTTTATTCTCCAATACCCGCTTTTAAGCCTAATTATGGGCGTTTTTAAGTTTTACCGGCTATTCGTAGTAGTGCCCTGCATAGCTCTCATCAAGTTGTATTGCCTTTTCGTAGGAGGCCAGTGCTTCCTGAAATCGCCCTAATTTATAGAAGGCGGCTCCCTTGAGGTAGATGGAATCTGCATCGTTTGGGTTTATTCTTATTGCCTCGTCGAAGGAGTCTATTGCTTCCTGGAATCGCTCTAGTTCATGGAGGATGGCTCCCTTGGTGTAGTGGGCTAATGCAAAGTTAGGGTTTATTCTTATTGCCTCGTCGAAGGAGTCTATTGCTTCCTGGATTTGACCGGATTTATAAAACTCAACTCCTCTGTTGTTGTAGGCTAATACATAGTTTGGGTTTATTCTTATTGCCTCGTCGAAGGAGTCTATTGCTTCACGGAATAGACCTAAGTCAGAGAGAGCAAGCCCCATGTTGTTGTAGGCTTCTATACAGTTCGGGTCTATCTGTATTGCCTTTTCGTAGGCATCCATTGCTTCTTGGGTTTGACCTAAACTAGCTAGGGCATACCCTCTGTTGTTGTAGGTTAATGCATGGTTTGGGTTTATTTTTATTGCCTCATCATATGAAACTATTGCTTCCTGGAATCGACCTAAGCCAGCGAGGGCAGCCCCCATGTTGTTGTAGGCTTCTGCATCGTTAGGGTTTATTCTTATTGCCTCATTGAAGGATGTTATTGCTTCTTGGAATTGACCTGATTCATAGAGGGCACGTCCCTTATTGTAGTGGACTATTGCATCGTTTGGGTTTATTTTTATTGCCTCATCATATGAAACTATTGCTTCCTGAAATCGGCCTAATTTATAGAGCGCAGTCCCATCGTTGCTGTAGACTACTGCATCGTTTGAGTTTGTTTCTTCAGGCACTCCCATGCATCCTGCCACAATAAGACTAGCTAAAATGAGAACTATACAAACAAAGCCGTTGTTCACCTACACCACCCAATTCTATTCTCCAGTATTCACTTTTAAATCTGATTAGGGCGTTTTTTAAGTTTACTGTCTTAAACGAGGAAATGAAGATGGACGGCGTATCCAATATTTAACAAACAAAAAATGACAAATAAATGGAATATCTCAGACTGGCTTGAAGAAAAGGTTAGACGTAGGGATAACCACTGTGTTTATTGCGACATCAAGCTGAAGGGATATCCCTACATAAAAGGAACCCCTCACGATAAAGCAACCTGGGAGCATATTAACAATAATGAAAAAGACATATGCAAGTGGAATATCACTTTGTGCTGTGCCTCTTGTAACTCAAGCAAGGGTGCAAAAAAATTGCTGGATTGGTTTGACGCTCCCTTTTGTAAGAACAAAAAAATTAACAAGAAAACCGTAGCAGACATTATCAAAAAATATATTAAAATTATTTCTGTTAAAAAGTAAATATCTTTTACTATCCGAGCAATTCTTATCTATCGGGCAAAACGTCCTGTCAAATGCGCAAGGAAGGCAAATTACGGGCTATTCGAGTAACCATGCCTGCTAGAGAAAACGGCAAGCCAGGTAAGGGAGTCGAACCCCTCTAACCCCGTTACTGCTCTCCCCATCTTCTCTTTTTTGGGGGGTTGAAACCTGAAGGGGGGTTTACCCCCCTTAGGTTCTGCAGCGGGGTACATAGCCGCTCTGCCAACCTGGCGCTAATAAGCTAATATCTGCCTAAAACCTC
>MNVP01000078.1:17842-25777 GCA_001871815.1 Candidatus Omnitrophica bacterium CG1_02_40_15 | reverse complement strand
AAATTTTAAACTTTAAACTTTAAACTATCTTTCTGCCCTTCCTTGACAAAGTAAGTTCTTTATGGTATATTTGGTTTCACCTATAAAATTGGTAAATCTATTAGGAGGTATTATAATGTCAAGACTCATGGATACAGATGAATTAGGCAGATACCTTAAGTTAGAGAAACAGACTATTTACAATTGGCTTCATCAAAAGAAGATTTCAGGCATAAAAGTAGGCCATGTCTGGAGGTTTGATAAGAAGTCGGTTGATGAGTGGTTGAATTCTCAAATGGTAGAGGCTAAGGCTAAAATATGAATTCCTTAGCTAATTCTGCAGGTTTTGAAAAACCTGCAGAATTCAACGGTGACTATACATTTTTCTTAATCATCCCGCCCTTTTGGATGGCAGGCTGAAAAAATTGCTAAAAGGGCGGGATTAAAGGCGCTTATGCAGTTGAATAAAAATATATTATCCATTTTTGAGCCTAAAAAAGTTATCGGCTTATACGTAAGCCAGGATACTGTGGATTTGGTTGTGCTTAAATCAGGCCTTGGAGGCCCTAAGCTTATTAAATTCGGCCAGGCATATATATATCCCAAAAAGGATCAGCATAGCGGAGAAATTATTACTGAGTCTCAGGCGGCTAGTGTATCCGCCAATGCAGCGTCTTCTAAGGATGAGGCGCCCAAGAAGGTTAAGACAAAAGAAGAATATATTATAGAAGCTATAAAAAAAGTTTTCATAGAAAATAATATAAAGCCTGGCAATGTGATTACCGCTATCCCTAGCGAAGAAGTCATGGTCCGGTATTTTCAAATGCCAAAGATCCCAAAACAGGAAAGAGAGACAGCTGTTAATTTCGAAGCGAAGCGATATATACCTTTCCGTATGGAAGAGGTGGCTTCAGATTTTCAGGTGCTGCCAAGCAAATCTGTTCAGAATAGCATGGATGTAGTGTTTGTCGCAGTGAAAAAAAATACTATAGAGCAGTATTTAAATATACTCAATGCCGCAGGGCTTAAGCCTGTAATAATAGAGCCTGCGCCCTTTAGCCTTATGAGGGCTTTTAATGCAGCCCAGCAGATAGATACCAAAGTCAATACCGCAATAGTAGAGATAAATCTTAATACGCTTAATATCAATATCCTTAGAAGCGGTGTTCCTTACATAATAAGGGATATCCCTCTCTTTGAAATTACTGCTGAAGACAAGTCCTTTGAGCCTGTATTTGGAAAGATACTGGCAGAGATGAAGCTTTCTTTTGATTTTTATGAAAAACAGTTCCCAAGTGAAGTTATAGATAAAATAATCATCTACAGTAAATTACCTTTGGAGAATTGGCATGAAATAGTGGGCAAGGAACTACAGATACCAGTAGAGGTAGGAGACCCTCTGCGCGGGATAAAGGTTGCCTCAGGCGTTGTGCCTGCAAGGGCAGCTATATGTTTTGGCCTTGCGCTCAGAGGATTGACAGAGCCGTTTATAGATATAAATTTATGCAAGGAGAAATTGCTTCTTTATAAAAAGAAAGAGCTGTTTCTAAAGGCGGTATTTCTTGAAGCGTCTCTGGCGCTATTTTTATTAATCGCATTTAAGGCATTTGTCATTAGGGCCACCGCGCCTCTTACTGATGAATTGAATAAGACGTTGTCTGAAAGGCCAAAGGTTGAAGTAAACGTGAAGAGCGACAACATACCTGACCTGGAGAAAATTAAAAATGAGATAGAGACAAGAAAATATCTTTTGGGAAATCTGATATCCTCTAGGACTTACTTGACTCCTAGATTGGAGGATATAGTAAAGATAATACCCAAAGATATGTGGCTCTCAGAGATAGGTTTTGAAGAAAAGATAGATAAGAAAAACCAGGCCAAGGTTGCTAGATCCCTTAGTATAAAAGGTTATTATATAATAGATGAGAAGACTGGAGAAAAAGATATTATAAATGGTTTTTTGAGTAAGCTAAAAAATACAAGCGGGGTAAATAATGGCATGTCAAAAGCTGATATAGTATCTGTTAAAAGAATAGATATAAAAGGAAAAAATGTTTCGAGTTTTGAAATATCTTTCACGGGGCCATAAATATGAAAAGAAAATCTGAGAGGCAAAGAGGTGATAAACTTATTATAGTGAGCGCTATCATTATAGTGTCGGTATTGGCGACAGGTGCTATATTCATTTATGTGCCTTTTACCCATAAGAACGAATCTCTGAGAGCTGATATATTAAAGGAAAGAGATAAAAATTTACTTATAGGCAAGATAAAAGCCTTGAATAAATATATAAAAATTTATGATAAAAAGATACCTGATGCCGAAGGGGTTTCATGGCTTTTAAGCGAGATATCCAATAGGGCTTCAAAAGAACGCATAGAGTTGGCCTCTATAAAACCTGGAAATCCTGAGAATTATGGATTATATACGAAACTATCTGTGATAGTTGATATGATTTCCACCTATAATCAGCTTGGCAAGTTTATTGCAGGGATAGAATCGTCAGAAAAATTTCTGAAGATCGAAAGTGTTAATATGAAAAGGATGGATATTGATGAGAAATTTGAAAAAGGTTCTGGAAAATTTAAGGCATTCGATATAAAGACGAATATTGTTATAAGTACTATTGTGTCAAAGGAATAATACATTTAATTCCTTAACCAATTTTACCCCTGCTGCTTCGCTTTGCGAAGCAAAGCGGCTGGGGTAAAATTCAAAGGTGACTATACATTGGCAGAATTAACGTCCAAGAAACAGCATACTATAGAATACATAGCTATAGGCGTATTGGTAGTAGCGGCCCTTATCATAAGTATCGTCAGGTTTAAAAAGGGCGGCGCTGATGATGAAGTATTTTCCAGAAAGGAATTCAATAAGAAATGGAAAGAGGTGGAGATACTGGAGGCCAATGTTCCAAAAGATGAAAAGAAAATCGCTTATACTATAGAGGATGATAAATTCCCTTTTAAAAGCCCTTTCGATGAGATGGTGGAAAATAAAGGGCTAGAGGAGGAGAATATAGCGCTTCCAGAGATGAAGTTCCAAGGCATGGTGTGGAAAAGTTCAAGGCCTCAAGCAATCATAAATAATAAGGTATATGATATAAAAGATGTTATTAATGTAGATGCAGGAGGGTTAGGAGAAGAAATTAAGGTCAGGGATATAGCGAAAGACGGCATTCATTTAATATATAAGGGTAAGGAGTTTATTGTAAGGCCAAAGTAACCGCTGAACCACGCTGAAGTAGGGACAGAACAATGTTCTGTCCCTACAATTTCCGCGTTTTTCCGCGCCTGCCCCGTATCTGAGCGAAGCGAATGGTATGGGGTTACGTTCCGCGTAGTTCTGCGATAGCATGTATTATAACCAGGAGGCTACCATGAAGACAATCAGATTAGTAACCGCTATTATATTTACAATTTTTATCTCAACGCCTTTTTCATTTGCCGCTAGTAGGTATGCCAAAGATATACCTTCCAGTAAGAGCAATCTGGTCTCAATGGATTTTCAGGACGCAAATCTTAAAACAGTGCTGAAGGTTTTTTCCCAGCAGTCAGGCCTGAATTTCATTGCCAGCCAGAATGTCCAGGACAGGACCGTTACCGTCTATTTTGATAATGTAAAAATAGATGACGCCTTGAATTATATAATTAATGCAAATAACCTGGTTTATGAACAAGAGCCAGGCACTAATATATTCATAGTAAAGGAAACAGGAAAACCTGAGATAGAGACTATTACAAAGATATATGAATTAAAATACACTCAGCTGTCTACGCTTGTTAAAGCGCAAACTGACTCATCAAACCCAGATAAGCCTGGTTCTTCAGCATCAGATTCTGGAAATAGAGATATAGTATCAATTGTGAAAAGCGTACTTTCTGCAAACGGAAAGGTAATAGCTGACAAGAGATCTAACAGCCTTATTATAAAGGATGTCCCGAGCCAATTTCCTATAGTAGAAGATTTGTTGTCCAGGTTGGATATAAGGACGCCTCAGGTAATGATAAAGGTAGAGGTCCTGGAGGTCACCACAAAGGCAATAGAGAATTTAGGAGTAAACTGGAGCGGCTCATTCGGAACATATACAGGGTCTGTTCATAATACTATATTTCCTATGAATAATAGCCTTGGAAGAAATGACGGAAAAGGAGAAGGCGTTGCTACGACAGGTACTTTTAGCATGTCAGGCGTAACTGCCGCCATATCCGCATTGTTGACCAACAGTGATACAAAAATTCTTGCCAGGCCCCAGGTTATGGCTATGAATAATGAGACAGCAAGAATAGAACTTTCTTCTAAAGAGAAAGATACTGAAACAGTCACATCTACTTCATCAAGTACTGGCGTAGGCAGTACAGGCAAGACCTATACCTCCCAAGACACAGGAGTTATTTTAGAGGTTACGCCGCAAATCAGTAAAGATGGGTATGTGACAATGAATTTAAAACCCAGCGTTACTGAATTAGAGCTTTCCAGGTTTACAAACGCATATGATTCCCATAAAAGAGCCGCAGAGACAACCGTTATTGTTAAAGATGGAGAAACAGTCGTTATAGGGGGCCTAATTAAATCCAAACATCAGGGTTCAGTTAACAAGGTGCCATTTTTTGGAGATATGCCTGTTATAGGAGCAGCATTTCGTTATAAATCCAAAGATAATAATGACAGGGAACTTATAGTATTTATTACGCCGACTATTGTTAAAGATACTTCTTATGCGCTTAGCAATATCTCTGAACGGGAGCAGGAAAAACCAAAGGCAGTGAGGGAAAAAGAAGTTAATAAGGTTTTGGATCTATTTGGTGGATGATAATTTAGTAGGGACAGGATATTGTCCTGTCCCTACACAGAACAGCATGAAAAAATCCAAAGAAAAATTAGGCCAGATATTATTAAGCGAAGGCCTGATCACAGAGGAACAATTAGAAAAGGCCATTGAGATTCAGAAGAAAGAAGGCGCTAGGCTTGGGGAGACTTTTATAAACCTTGGGGTTGTGACAGAGAAAGACATTGTTATTGCAATGGCAAAGCAACTGTCAATACCTTATGCCTCTTATGCAAAAGGCCTTTTGAGGCCGGCAGAAAACCAGGACCTTAACAAATTAATACCGGAAGATTATGCCCGCAGAAACATGCTTCTGCCTATTTCCAGGCATATGAATTCTCTTACAGTTGCTTTTATGGATCCCATGGATTTAATTGCCATAGACAATTTAAAACGCATGACAAGCTGCGAGATAAACCCTATTATAGCCACTAAGTCAGACCTCCAGAGAGCTATTAGTGAATTTTACGGCAAAGAGGACCTATTGAAAGATGCTGTAAGCGATTCATATGAACTAGAGGAATTTAAAGTAGAAAAAGATGTAGAAGAGGACCTGAGTTTAGATGACCTTATTGCAAGGGCGGAAGAGGCGCCTGTTGTAAAACTTGTGGATCTTATATTGATGCAGGCTATAAAGGACAGGGCCAGCGATATACATATAGAGCCTTATAAAAATAAGATTAATATACGATATAGGATAGACGGGGTTCTGTATGAGATACCGCCTCCTGCAAAGCATCTGTTGCCAGCTATTATTTCGAGAGTAAAAATACTTTCAAATCTGGATATTGCAGAGCGCAGGCTTCCGCAGGATGGCGTATTTTTTGTAAAAGTGGACAACAAAGGAATTGATATTCGTGTATCCACTATCCCTGCTATATTTGGTGAGAAAGTGGTAATGAGGATATTGGATAAATCCTCTACGCCTCTAAATCTAAGAGAATTGGGATTTGATCCAGAAGAACTGGAAAAATTCAGAAAAGCTATAATTAGCCCGCACGGCTTGATTTTACTCACAGGCCCTACAGGAAGCGGTAAAACTACAACGCTCTATGCGGCGTTGAATGAAATAAAAAGCCCGCGCAAAAACATCACAACAGTAGAAGATCCTGTGGAATATAAAATGGAAGGCATAAATCAGGTTCAGGTAAGGCCGAATATAGGCTTTACTTTTGCCAGCGCGCTCAGGGCATTTTTAAGGCAAGATCCTGATATTATAATGGTTGGAGAGGTTAGAGATCTAGAGACTGCCCAGATATGCATAAGGGCATCTCTTACAGGGCATCTTGTTTTAAGCACTTTGCATACGAACGATGCGCCAAGTTCAATATCCAGGTTGATAGATATAGGGCTTGAACCATATTTGATAAGTTCTTCGCTGATTATGGTAGGAGCTCAAAGGCTTGTTAGAAGGCTGTGCCCAGAGTGCAAAGAGGCTTATGAGACAACCCCTAGTTTAGTCAAGGATTTTGGGATAAAACAGGAGCTTTTATATAAGCCAAAAGGTTGCGATTATTGCGGCCATACTGGCTATAGAGGCCGAATAGCTATTTATGAAATAGTATTGATGAATGATAAGTTAAGGGAATTGGTTTCAAAAGGGGCTTCTCTCGGGGAGATTAAGGATAAGGTGAAGGAAATAGGGGTAAGATCTCTTGTCCAGAGTGGGATAAAAAAAGCAGAAGAAGGTTTGACAAGCATTGAAGAAGTGCTTAGTATAACTCTCGTAGTTGGAGAAGGATGAGATAAAATAAAAATACGTGTTGGTGAAAGGTGGAAGGTTAAAGGTGAAAAAAGTCTTCATAGCTCATTAAATCTGTGTGCACTTATGTTTTTAACCTTACACCTTTAACCTTTAACCAACACGAATATTTAAACAGGAGCAGATATGCCATTTTTCAGGTATGTAGCAAGAGATAAATCTGGTAAATTGATAGATGAAGTAACAGAGACCGTAAATGAAGAAGATCTGGTGAATGGTTTGCAGGCAAAGGGCCTTCTTGTAATATCTGTGGGGCCTGCGCTTAAAATTAAATCAAAGAAGAAAGTTGATAAAAGGAAATACCATAGAGCGGTTAAACCGCATGATCTTGTAATGTTTTCAAGAGAACTGGCAACGCTTTTGGGGGCAGGCGTAACTCTCATAAAGAGTTTGGATATATTATGCAGACAGATAGAATCTCAGGCGCTTCTCAGTGCAGCAGAGCAGATCAAAAAAGATGTAGAAGGGGGGTATACATTTCAGAATGCGTTAAAAAAGCATGATAAGATATTTTCTTCTTTCTGGATAAACTTGGTTGAAACAGGAGAGGCCTCAGGCCATCTGCCTTCAAGCCTTGATCAGGTCGCTGTTTATCTAGAGGAGAACGCTGAATTGAAAAGAAAAATAATATCAGCGCTTATGTACCCTCTTATACTGGTGATTGTGGCAACAGGCGCGATAGCAGTATTTTTACTAAAAATTATCCCTATATTTTCTGAAATATTTAAAGGTTTTAATGTTGAATTGCCGGTCCTTACCCAGATAGTTATTAACATGAGCAATATAATGAGGCGGTATTTTTTTCTCGTAGCAGGAATTCTCGCAGCCTTATTTTTTGTTATAAAAAAATACATATCTACGGAAAAAGGCAGGTGGCAGTTTGACAATATTACGCTCAAATTGCCTGTTATAGGCCAGTTAATGCAGGAAATATCTACAGAGCGTTTTGCAAGCGGCCTTGGGACGCTTATTAAAAGCGGAGTGCCTATACTTCATGCGCTTGAAATAACTGAGAAAACAGCAGGCAATAAAGTGATAGAGAAAGCGCTCAGAGAAGTAAAGATAGCTGTTAAAGAAGGCAAGGGTATGGGCCAAACTATGCAAAACAGCGATTTATTCTCTCCGCTTGTTGTTCAGATGGTACTGGTCGGAGAAGAGATCGGAGAATTAGGCAAGATGCTGGACAGGATATCTGTATTTTATAAGGAAAGAGTAAATACATTTATCTCGCGGCTTACTACAATGTTTGAACCTATAGTTTTAGTTTTTATGGGTATAGTAGTAGGAGTTTTAGTAGTAGCAATGTTTATGCCTATATTCAGCATGTCCAGCGCTGTAAAGTCAGCAGGTTAAAGTAGAGATCCTT
>MNVP01000078.1:0-17829 GCA_001871815.1 Candidatus Omnitrophica bacterium CG1_02_40_15 | reverse complement strand
TGTTAACAAAATTAATTTGACTTATGTTGTTTATAATGTATAATTAAACAAAAGAAACAAAAAAAGTCCCTCCCCGCCACAGAAACAATGGCGAGTCGGGATCAAATTTTGTTTTCACAAAACAAGCAGCGAAAGACAAAGGTCCCTTGCGACCTGATGAAAATAAATAAAGTCGCTCGGGATCAAATTTTGCTTCGCAAAATTTGGGAAGGAGGCAGAAATGAGTAGAAAAGGTTTTACGCTAGTAGAAGTTTTGATAGTAGTTATTATCATAGGTATACTTGCTGCCATAGGCATACCTCAGTTTGCAGCTTCCATTGAAAAAGCAAAAGGTGGAGAAGCAAGGGCAGGCCTTGGGCATCTCCAAACAGGTGAAAAGGTATATTTTGCGGAAAGTGAATATTATACAACTGCCCCAGCTGATCTTGATATAACTTTAACCCAGAAATTTTGGGCATTTACTATAGCTACGCCTACTTCTACTACCTATACAGCTACAGCTACTCGTTCAGGCGGTACTTGTAGCGGCCAGACTTTAACTATGGATCAGGCTGGAACAATTTCTGGAAACTGGATTTATAAATAAGGTTGTATAGATACTATGGAGGTTGCGTAAAGTTACCGTTGAAAAGCTTCGCGTGGAGCAGGCTTTCGCCTGCTATCCGTGATGGACAGCGCCCGAAAGGGCGCTCCAAGTGAAGCTGCAGGTTTTAGTTTACAACATACATGGAGGGAGGGCTAATCATGTTGAAAAGAGGCTTTACTCTTTTAGAAGTCCTTATAGTTGTCATAATTATAGGGATTCTTGCTGCAATAGCTTTGCCGCAATATGTAACGACTTTGGAAAAATCCAAATCCGCAGAAGCAGCTACAAACGTTGGTAGTATTAGGTCCGCTTTAGATAGGTACTGGTATCAAAATGGGGCTATCACTACTACTATATCTAATCTAGATATAGATAATCCAAATTCAGTTACTAATAAGTTATATACTTATACAATTACAGATGGCGGAACTACTTCTACAACTAGGATATATACTGTAACTGCAACTCGTACCGCAGGAGGTAATACTTATACTGTCCAATGGAAACAAGATTCTAATGTTAGCGGCAAGCTTTTAAGAAGCGCTAATCTTGGGGGCCCGACGTCTTGATTAATAATAATCATAAATTCCTTAGCCAATTCAGAGGCGGCTATTCATCTGGTTTTACGCTTTTAGAGCTACTGATTGTTGTTATAATTATAGGTATACTTGCTACGATAGCCTTGCCTCAATACACACAAACTATAGAAAAGGCCAGATCCGGGGAAGCAATAATAAATATTGGCGCTATAAGAGTGGCTTTAGATAGGTACTGGTATCAAAATGGGGCATTACCTAGCGATAATAATTTTGCAACGCTGGATATAGATAATCCAAATAACATTACAAACAAACTATATCTTTATTCATTCAAAGATAACGGGACCATCAGTACAAAAAGAAAATATAATGTTACTGCCATAAGATTAGGCAATCCTGATACGTGGGTGAAGTGGAACCAGACAGATAATATTACTGGAAAACTTACTAGAAGCGAGAATCTTGGAGGCCCGACGTCTTGATTAATAATAATCATAAATTCCTTAGCCAATTCAGAGGCGGCTATTCATCTGGTTTTACGCTGACAGAATTATTGATAGTAGTTATTATTGTTGGAATACTTGCCACACTTGCTCTTCCTATGTTAGTTAAAACAATGGAAAAAGCAAAGCTCGGAGAAGCTGCAAGTAATTTGAATCTTATCAGGACAGGCGAAAAGATATATTTCTTAGAAAACGCATATTTTTCAGGCGGAGGTACAGGCATAGACGCATTGAATATAGAAGATCCTAATACTGTTACGTCCAGGTACTTTGACTACACTATTACAAGTGCTGCAGGTGCCACTAGTGATTTTACTTCAAGAGCCCAGAGGCGAAGCTCAGCGCCATCCCCCTATAGTACTTATTATTACGAAATAAGCAAGAGCGGCACTATTACTTCAAACGGCCCTCTTCAACCTTAGTATGTTTTTATACATTCGCGGCCACAAAACTGTGTCCTTTTTTAAACCGCAGATAGGCAATGGCCGCGAAGTATTCCGCCCAAGGCTTAAGCCCTGTTGGGCTTCATTTCACGCCAGATTCAATTCTTTTAATCAAGGCAAAAAAGGGTTTACCCTGATAGAGGTAATTGTTGCTGCGCTTATTGTGGCAATACTTGCCGCAGGCGTAGCTAGCGCATTTTGGGGCACACAGCATTTTCTTAATCGCGCAAGGCATAAAGTGCAAGTGTATAATTTTGCAGTTGAGGCATTAGACAGGCTTAGGAGTAATTATCAATATTCATCAAGCCCATCTATGGATATAGGTATTGACCATGCGCAGACAGAAATCGATGCAGGAGGCATATTGAAGGGAGATATTACAAGCTTCGGCGGGACACTTAAATATGATATTACAGAACCTCAGGTTAATGGATACAAGCAGGTTACTATTAAGGTGCACTGGGATGAGCCAGCTTTTTAAAAAACAAACAGGCTTAACAATGATAGAAGTAATGATAGCTGTACTCCTGATGAGTGTTATATTTTTAGGAGTATCAAGCATTTATGTTGCAAGCTGGAAGTTTTATATTGCTTCAAGCAATAAGGCTATCATAGGTAGCGAGGTGCAATACGCAATACAACATATATATAAAAATGTTATGCAGGCCATAGGCGATGAAACATCTCCCCTTACAACATCTGCCATTGATGTGCCAAGCGCTGAAAGAGTGGATTTTAGGATAAATAATAACGATCCTATCACAAGAAGCAATTACAGCACCGTGACAACATATAGTTATTACAAATCAGGAAATACTTTTGTATTCTATAATGGCGTTACCGAAGATTCATTAATCCCAAAAGTGACTGTTACAGCTGTTAATTTCACAAAAAGCACAAATGCTTTAACAGGATATATAACCGCAAGTTATAATGACCAGAGCCTTACGTTTTATTTTTCCTGCTATCCCCGCCTGGCAAGTTTCAATTAATATTTTAAATATACTATTTGAGTTAGATAACACATTACGCAATAGCCAGCCCTGGCAGGCTTTCGAAAAGACGCTCGTCCGCCCCAGCGTGGCGGACTTCGCTCCGCGCCGATTCTCGTCCCTCGACTTTGCTCGGGACTAAGAACCCTGAGCCTGTCGAAGGGTCGCTCGTCCTGTCCAGGCAGGCCTGAGGCACATTTGAAACGTTCGGCATTATAGGTAGCTTTAATATAGGTGCGCAAGGCTTTACAGCGAGTTTCGCTCAAGTGACAATGCGATAGTCGACAGAGAAACGAGCTGTAAACCGTAGCGCACGGCGAAACAGTTTCTGTGCCGAACGGCCTGCCTGGACAGGATACCGTGCCCGCTCGAATCGGCGAGGCTTTTCTCAAAACCTGCCAGGGCTGGCAAGAGCCTAAAACATACAATTAATATTCTAAAACTATTTCCAATATAGGTTTTAAATGGTATAATCGATAGAAAATCTGGGGCCATAGTTGAACGGGACAACGTATCCTTCGCAAGGATAAGATCCGGGTTCAATTCCCGGTGGCTCCACCATGAACCACTCGCTAAGCTCTTCGTAGCAGGTCAAGTTTTCGCTCGGGTTCATGGTAAACCATTAATTATATTATTAGTTATAGGCGAGTGGTTCATGCCCTATACCGGAGCGGCAAAGGTAGCGCTAAAACGGGTAGCTTAGTGACTGGTATAGGGCGATAGAAAGGCAAGCTCTATTATGCGCTTTTACGTTCCGCCTGATTCAATATTCCCTGATAAAAATATAATAGAGATAAAAGATAAATCCGAGGCTCATCATATCCGCGACGTTATGAGGCTTAAAAAAGGCGACGATGTTAATATCTTTGATGGCAAAGGCAGGGAATTCTCATGCTTTATTGAAGAAGTAAAGAGAGATGCAGTAATTATAAAAATTAAAGAGGCAAAATCATTTGTAGGAGAGGGTTTTAAACCCTCTCCTACTATAACGCTATATCAGGCAATCCCTAAAAAAACAAAAATGGATTTTATAGTTGAAAAGGCTGTAGAGCTGGGGGTAAGCCAGATAGTCCCCATAATAACCGATAGAACAATACCTGAGATTAAAGATTTTACTAAAAAAGTAGAGCAATGGAAAAGAATAGGCATGGCTAGCTCTAAGCAATGCGGCAGGACAATACTGCCTGTTATATCAGATGTCATGTATTTTGATGGAGCTTTAATAGACTCAAAACAAAAGGCAATGGCGGTTTTTGCCAGCCTTGCCAGAGATTCTAAGCCCTTGAAAGATATATTGAGAGGATTGAGCCCGAAAACAATAGCAGTTTTTGTAGGCCCTGAGGGTGATTTTAGCCCTAGAGAGGTTTTTATGGCAAAGGAAAATGGGTGCAGCATGTGCTCACTGGGCAGCCTGGTTCTTAAATCAGAGACAGCAGCTATATATATATTGTCATGTTTATCATATGAATTGCAATAGGCTGATTATGAGAAAGCGCATATGAAAATTACCAAAATAACGCATATATTATTCATATCGCTTATCATTGTTGTTGTATTTTCTAGTTCCCTTAATAACAAATTTGCATGGGATGATAAATTTTTAATAATAAATAATCCTCATATAAAAGATTCTATGTATATATCCAAGATATTTAGCAGTCAATTATATGAGGGCGGCGGAATGCATAGTAATTTCTATAGGCCTATCCAGCTTCTTTCTTTTATGATGGATTATCGCATATGGAAATTGAATCCGTTTGGATATCATTTAACGAGCTTACTAGCGCACATATTTAATTCAGCGCTGGTGTATCTTATTATACTCGCAATCAGCTTGTCTCCATGCATAGCTTTTATTACAGCCTCTTTATTTGGCATTGCGCCAGCTATCTCAAGCATTGTATTTTACACACCTGCAAGATCTGACTTATTAATGGCGTTATTTATATTGTTGTCTATATGGTTTTTTATTAAATATAAAGAGAAAAAGAAAGCCTCATTATATATTATTTCCATAATATTTTTTGCATTGGCTCTTTTGTGCAAAGAGATGGCAGTAATGTTGCCTTTGTTGTTATCGTTAATAATATTTAGTCCTGTAGGGGGCGGTCGCGACCGCCCCCTACATCACCTTAAACATTTAGTCTTTTATTTGGTTATATTGGCAATATATATAGGGTTAAGAGTGACTATTCTCAATTTTGCAAAAGGCGCCAATCCTATTATAGATTTAAGTTTTTCCGCTACTTTGCCGCTATGGGTACGCTTTCTCACGGATTTCAAAGCGATATTTTTATATCTTAGAATATTAATATTGCCGCTAGGGCTTCATATCGAGCGGTTTGTAGAACCTGTCAGGAGTATATTTCAATCAGGTATATTGCCATACATAGCTGGATTTATAATTCTTATATTAGTTGTTAAAAAAATATCTGATAAAAACAAGCTTATACTATTCGGCAGTTTATGGTTTTTGTTTGCGATACTACCTGTTTTGAATATATATCCCATATCGGTGCTTTTCGGAGAAGGATGGCTTTATATCCCATCAATAGGTTTTTTTATTGTTTCAAGCGCTATTTTTCAGGATATTATAAAACCTAGGGTAGGAAAAATTTTTAGCTGGATATTGATTACGCTATTTTTATTTTATTATGCATTTTTTACTATTGCTTATGGAAAGGTATGGAAAGATTCTGTAAGCGTATTCACCAATGTATTAAAATATGAAAAGGCCAGCCCTTTTATTTATCTTACTTATAATAATCTGGGAATGGCATATAGCGATAAAGGAGATATTGAAAGGCCTATTGAATATTACAAGAAAAGTATATCGTTAGATCCGAATTATTTTGAGGCTTATAATAATTTGGGAGTCAGCTATGTTGCATCAGGCAAAATCGTGAAAGCTATAAAATCTTTTAAAAGAGCAATAAGGTTAAAAAAGGATTATATGTCCAGTTATGCCAATCTAGGCCACTTATACACTCTTATAGGTTTTAAAAATAGAGCCATAGAGGTTTTAAATGCGGCAATAAAAATAGATCCTTATTATTATAAGGCGTATTGTAACCTTGGATACGCGTATGCGGATAAAGGAGATACAGCTAAAGCAGAAGAGTTTTTTAAAAAAGCCAGCTCGCTGAGAGAAGAAGATTGTGAGCCGCATTATTGTTTAGGCGCTGTTTATATAAAAAACAAAAATTATAAAAAGGCCCTGGACGAGTTCAGTAAAGCATTAAAGCTTGGGCTGCATGATTCAGAAATTTATAACAAATTAGGGTTTGCTTATATAAAGAATGGTAGGTTTAAAGATGCAGAGGCGGCATTTATGCGTTCATTGGCATTAAATAAAGATCAATTTGAGCCGCATAATAATTTGGGGAATCTGTATTCCGCATTTGGCTATTTTGATTTAGCTATGCATGAATATAGGGAAGCCTTAAGAATAGAACCATGCAATAAAGGAATAGCTGATAATATAGGCAAGACAAAGAAAGAATGGAAAGAGGCGTTAATTAAAAAACACAGATAGTTTTAAGCTGTAAGCCATAAGCTTTAAGCTTAAAACTTATAACTTAAAGCTTACGGCTTTAACAATATGAAACAACCCTATGTGTCAATCGTCATACCTGCGTTCAATGCTGCTTCTACTGTTGGCCAGGCGATAGACTCATGCAAGAACCAGGATTATCCTAAGGATAGATTAGAGATAATAGTAGTTAATGATGGTTCTAGAGATAATACGAAAGATGTGGTTGAGGGTTTTGGCGTCAGATATATATATCAGGAAAATAAAGGCCCAGCTTTTGCCAGGAACAATGGTTGGAAAAATTCAAAAGGCGAAGCAATTTTTTTTACAGACGCGGATTGTATCCCAGGAAAAGATTGCCTTGCTGTAATGGTCAAGAGTCTCTACGATAGGAATGCAGGCGCAGTTGCAGGCACGTATGAGATTAAAAACGTAGAAGATATAATGGCGAGGTGCATACATGCTGAAATTATGTTCAGGCATTCGCGTATGCCTGATTATATAAATAGCTTCGGGACATATAATGTCCTTATAAAAAAGTCAATCCTTGAAGAGTTTTCCGGATTTAATGAAGGATATTTGACTTCAAGCGCAGAGGATTCAGAGCTCTCTTACAGGATGGTAAAAAAAGGTTACAGGATATATTTTGAAAGAAAATCAATAGTAAGCCACTTTCATGAAAAAAAGATGCGCAGATATCTTAAAAAGCAGTTTACTCGGTCTTTTTGGGCAATAAGATTATGGAGGCATCACCCTGGATTTGCATTAAATGATTGTTATCTGCATTGGAAAGATTTAGTAGAGGCGCCTTTGGCTGCGATAGTTATCCTGACGATGCCTTTTTTGTTTATAGGTTCATTTAAAATATTTTTCTTTATTTTACTGTTTATATATATAGGAGTAGAAACGATTATCCCATTCAGTATATACTGCAAGCGGTTTTATAAAAAAGATTTCTTTTTCATGGTATTTATGATGTTTGTCAGAGGGTTTGTAAGAATGGCAGGCGGCACTTTAAGCCTGATGGCAGAAATAAGGCATAGGAAATGAATTTGTATACAAAGTGTTATTATAATAGGTATAGAAATTTTGATTATACTAGGCTGGTCAATATTATGATGGAGGATTTAAAACTAACCCAGAATGCTGGCTTGATAATAGATATAGGCTGCGGCATTGGCAGGCTGACGCGTAAGTTTAAACCTTGTTCAAAAGCAGTAGTTGGCTTGGATATTTCTTTAGATGCTGTGAAAATAGCTGATAGCCATATTAGCGGAGTTTTTTTTATAGCAGGCAACGCTTTGTCCTTGCCTGTAAAGGATAAGATGTGCGATATATGCATATGTACGCATGTTATAGAGCATGTAAGGGATTACAGCCTATTATTAAAAGAAATATGCAGAGTTACAGCAGATGGAGGCAAGGTGATTTTTATTACGCCTAATAAAAAATGGGCCAAGTTCAGCCTGCCATTTTTAAAAGATAAGACACATGTGAAAGAATTTACTATTGATGAATTAAAAAAAGCTGTATCAGCTTATTTTTCTGTCGAAAAAATAAAACCTGTTTCAATGTTTACAAGCTTTAGCTTTCTTAATCCTATTTTGAATACATTCTTTAAACCAGATATCTATATATCTGCTGTAAAGCGTAGCGATACTATTTCCCAAGCCCTGGCAGGTTTTCGAAAAGATGGTTCGGCAAGCTCACCACCTTAACCTAATCCTGAGCCTGTCGAAGGGTCGCTCGTCCGCTGTCAGGCTGGGTCTGAGGCACATTTGAGAGGTTTCGGCATAGTTGGTTTTTCTGAATATTAGGTGCGCAAGGGATTACGGCGAAGTTTTTTATACTGTCAAGGCTACCTACAGTATAAAAAACGAGCCGTAAACCGTAGCGCACGGCGAAACCATCTCTGTGCCGAATGGTCCAGCCTGGCAGCGGACACCGTGCCTGCTCGAATCGGCGAGGCTTTTCTCAAAACCTGCCAGAGCTTAGGAAACAAACAATGGAGAAAAGTAGAGCTTAGCATGAAAGCATTATTTCTTAATCCATCTTATGGGAAGGGGTTTTGTAAGACTGCTCGCTGGTTTGCAAAGTCCAGGGCAAGGGAACAGAGGCATCCTGATTATATATGCATAGCTATTGCAGTACTTGAAAGGGATGGCCATGCGTGCAAGTTCATAGACGGAGCGGCAAGAGATGTTTCATTTGTAGAAACAAAAAAGATATTCAATGTTTTCAAGCCTGATATGGTGGTTATAAATGCCACAACACCTTCCATAGATTCTGACCTGGCTTATGCGAAAATGTGCAAGGAAGAATCAAAAGGCAGAGTTATCACTGTAGTAATCGGCGCTCATGCAAGCGCTGAAACGGAAGATACCATTAAAAGAGCAAGAGGTTGTTTAGATGCTGTTGCAAGAAGAGAATATGATTGGACGCTAAAAGATATTGCCAGCGGCAAGGAGTTTTCAGGCATACAAGGAATATCTTATTCTGAGAACGGAAATACAATACGCAATCCTGACAGGCAGTTTATCCAGGATTTAGACAAATTGCCTTTTCCTGCGTGGCGCCATATAAATCCTAACAACTACTACAGCCCTGCAAAAAGAAACCCATTCCTTACATTGATTACAGGAAGGGGATGCGAAGGGAGGTGTGTATTTTGTTTATTTCCACAGGTGATGTATGGCAGCCAATATAGGCATAGAAGCCCTGAAAATGTTCTTGATGAAATAGAATATGATATAAGGCTTTTCCCTGGCTTAAAAGAGATAATGTTTGAAGATGATACTTTTACTCTGATTAAATATATTTTCAGGCTGGAAAAGATATGCAAGGGTATTATTGATAGAAATATAAAAATTTCATGGTGCTGCAATGCAAGGCCTGAGATATTGGATATTTCTTTATTGAAGCTGATGAAAAAAGCAGGCTGCAGGATGATGTGCGTTGGGTTTGAATCAGGCGATGATATTATATTGGGAAATCTGAAAAAAGGCATTTCTGCCAGCAGGATGAGAAGCTTTGCTGTTCTTTCCAGGGAGGCAGGCATTTCTGTGCATGGGTGTTTTGTTATAGGCGCTCCAGGAGAAACGCCTGCTACAGTTAATAGGACTATAAAATTTGCCAGTAGCCTCCCTATAGATACAGTTCAATTCAGCGGATTATGCGCTTATCCAGGCACAGAGTTTTATAATTGGTGCAAGGAGAATAGCTATATTATTGCTAAAGATTGGAAAGAGTGGGTGGATGATAGGAAAGAACAGAGGGCTATAATAGATTATCCTAGCCTTTCCTGCAGCGCCATGAATAAAGCTGTGGACAGAGCGTTGTATAGTTTTTATCTCAGGCCATGCTACATGTTTTCTCAGGTAATGCGGCTAAAGTCATTTCACGATATTAAAGCTAGATTAAAGGGTTTATTGCAGTTTGGAAGATATTACTTAAGAAAATAGTGCCTGCTGATCCAGATAGCATAAAATCCAAGCCCCGTCTCTGTCGCTAACATAGAATGCTTGTCAAAAAGCAGGGATAGGGTTGACAAATCAGAAATATGTGGTATACTTTTTTCATATTCAGATTAATTCCTTATTTAAACTATGCCTCAAATAAAATTTAACTGGGTTGATGTTTTTTTTGTAATTCTTTTATTTAGAACATGTTACATAGGCTTTAAAAAAGGGCTTTTATCTGAACTTTTCAGGCTTTCAGGTCTTTTTTTAGCGTTCGTTCTTTCATTTAATAATTATATATTAATAAGCGATTTTTTGGCAAAACATGCTAAATTAACAGGCCTAAAAGCAGATATAACAGCTTTTCTATTTATATTTTTAATAGTTATTTTGATCTTTAAACTGCTAGCTGTTCTGGCAGATAAAATTTTGGGCGTTTCTGAAAACGTTTCCTTGGCCAATAAAATAGTCAGCCTTGCATTAGGATCAGCAAGAGGAATTCTTTTAATAGGGCTTGTTTACATTTTGTTTATCCACAGCCCTGTTAATTATTTTTATAAAAGCGCAAAAGAAAAGTCTTTTCTGGCTCCATACGCCTCGTTCGCGGCGCCTTTTGCGTATAATGCAGGGATGAGAGTTTATCCTTTCGAGAAACACGAAACACCGCTTGTTAAACTATTAAGGAAATAATAATAAAATAGTCCCTCGCGACCCGATAGAAATAATCAGAATCGCTCGGGATCAAATTTTGTTTCACAAAATTTGGGAGGTTTAGGTGAAGCTTATAGATATCTATAGGAGCGTGGTGCTTTTTGGAATGGAAAAGGATCCAAGGGGCAATGATAGCGTAAAGAAGGAGCTTTTAAGGGCGAAAAATGAATACGAAAAATTAAGCTCTAAGGATAAGGAATTTTACGACAAGGAAAAATTTGATAACCCTTATAGCGACACAAGGATTCTTATGGGTAAGCATGACAGCGAAATAAAAACAATGTTAGTAGGCGTGGATATAGAGGTTGGAGAGATAATGCTTGCTGACAGGCTGAAAGAAAAAGGCGAGAAAATAGACCTGGTAATGACTCATCATCCAGAAGGCCTTGCCCTGGCAGGATTTTTCAATGTGATGTATATGCAGGCGGATATATTAAATAAGATGGGCGTTCCTATAAGCGTTGCTGAATCGCTTATGCATGAGAGGATACAGGAGGTTGAGAGAAAGGTTATGCCTGCAAACCATGCGCGTGCAGTTGATGCAGCAAGGCTTCTTGATATCAATTTTATGAGCTGCCATACTCCTGCTGATAATTGCGTCGCTTCATTTTTACAGAACTTTATGGATAAGAAAAAACCGAATGCGCTCAAAGATATTGTGGATATATTGAGAGAGATACCTGAATATAATGCCGCGGCCAAACAGAACTCAGGCCCAAAGATCACGAGAGGTGATAATTCCAGTAAGGCAGGCAAGATTTTCGTAGATATGACAGGCGGCACAGAAGGCTCTAAGGATATATTTAAAAAGCTTTCAGAAGCAGGCGTATCCACTCTTGTGTGCATGCATCTCAGTGAAGAACACTTTAAGAAGGCGCAGGAAGAGCATATGAACGTGGTGATTGCAGGCCATATTGCAAGCGATAACGTAGGCCTTAATATTATGCTCGATGAGCTTGAGAAAAAGGCAAAGTTCAGAATATTGACCTGTTCTGGATTTAGGAGATTTGCAAGAAAAAAATAGTGAGCTGTAAGCTTTAAGCCGTAAGCTGTAAAAAGGATTTTATAGCTTATAACTTATAGCTTATAACTTATAGCTAAAAATGGCAAAGATACCGGAAAACATATTGAACGAGATTCAGGACAAATGCGATATAGTTGAAGTAATTTCAAGCTATATCCCGTTGAAGCCTAGCGGCAGAAATTTTAAGGCGTGCTGTCCTTTTCATCATGAGAAAACACCTTCTTTTGTAGTGAGTCCTGACAAACAGATATATCATTGTTTTGGATGCAACTCAGGCGGCAATGTGTTTAATTTTTTAAAGGAATACGAAAAAATAGATTTTATTGATGCTGTAAAGATGCTGGCTGAAAAGACAGGCGTGAAACTGCCTGAATCGAGAAGCCACGGCGATCAAGACGACTCTCTTGTAAGCACTTTATACTCAGTAAATGATATTGCGGCGAATTATTATTCCAGTCTTTTAGAAAAGCTAGGCTCATCTTTAGAGCCGAAGCGGTATATAGCAAAAAGAGGGCTGGACGAGGCTATAATCAAAAAATTCAGGGTTGGCTATGCGGACTCTTCATGGAAAGCTCTTCTGGACTATTTATTAGCGAGGGGAGTAAAACAGGATATTATTCTTAAGGCAGGGCTGGTTATAAAAGGAAAAGACAGTTCTTATTATGATATCTTCAGGGACAGGGTTATCTTTCCGATATTTGACGCTAGAGATAAGGTTATAGGTTTTGGCGCCAGGGTTATGGATGAAACCCTGCCAAAGTATATAAATTCCCCGGAAACAGCTGTTTATAAAAAAGGCCAGCATTTATACGGCCTTAATTTTGCAAAGGCCCATATAAAAGAAAGGAATTTCGCAATAATTACAGAAGGTTACCTGGATGTAATAACGTGCCATCAGTACGGGGTTAATAATACAATAGCGTCTCTTGGCACTGCGCTTACCACGGAGCAGATAAGGCTTTTAAAGAGATATACCCATAATATAGTTATGCTTTATGACGCTGATCAGGCAGGAGAAATGGCATCATTGAGGGGCCTGGATTTATTCCTGGAAGAAGACATGAATGTAAAGATAGCCACTTTGGAAAAAGGCCATGATCCGGATAGCTTCTTAAGGAAGTTCGGAAAAGAAAAGTTTGATGAAATAATAAAAAAGTCAAAAAGCCTTTTTACTTATAAATTAAATATATTGCAAAGCAGGTCCAATAACACAGAGCCTGAGTCAAAGGCAGAGACTATAAGGGAAATGCTTTCCACTATCAATAGGGTTAGAAACGCGATTATAAAAGCAGAATATATAAAACTCCTGGCGCAGGAACTCTCTGTAAAAGAGGATGCGGTATGGGAAGAACTCAGGAAAGTTAGAACCCATTTCGAACGACGAACCACGAACGACCTTTCGACTTCGTTCAGGGCAGGCGAACGGCGAAATATCGCTAAACCCATAGATATTTCTCCTGCAGAAAAGATACTCACAAAATTGATGTTGGAAGATGTTAATGTTGTAAGAATAGTAAGGGATGAGCTTAAGCCGTCTGATTTCAGGAATCAAGATATCAGGAATATAGCTGAGTCGCTTTTTTCCATTAATATAGAGGATGGGCTGATAGATGTAAGCAAATTAATAAATTCCATAGAAGACAAGGTTCCTCAAAATATCATATCTTTTATAGTGAACGAAGAAGTGGAGATAAGGGACAGAGAGAAGAATGTCTGCGATTGCATAATGACTATAAAGAAAGAAAACAGGTCTATACTCCTTAAAGATATACAGACGAGGCTTTACGCAGCTCAGAAGAGCGGTTATGAAGAAGAAGAAAAGAGGCTTGTAGAAGAGTTTAATCAGCTTATAAAAAGGGGGCTTTAACTATGAAAAAAGAAATAAAAGGCAAAAAGGCATTAAATATTGAAAGCCAGTTTGATAAACTGGTAACTCTTGGCAGAAAAAAGGGGCGCCTTACCTATGAAGAAATAAATGATTTTCTTCCTGAAGAGATTGTTTCCCCTGAGCAGATAGAGAAGATTTTTGTCATACTGGAGAAAGAGAACATAGAGATAATCGACTCGGAAGAGGAATTAAAGCCTATAAATAAAGAAGAAGATGCTGGCGAAAGCAAGCAGTTTGATACAAACAGGCGTAATGTTACAGAACCTGCTGAAGGCCGCGAGGTAGTAAATATAGGCATAGAAGACCCTGTGAAGATGTATTTAAGGCAAATGGGGCAGATACCTCTTCTTTCCAGGCAGGATGAAATAAGGCTTGCCCAGGAAATAGAAAAAGCAGAAGAGGATTACAAGAGGTCTGTGTTGAGCTCGCCTTTTGTAAAAGAGGAGGTCCTTGCGCTTAGCAACAGAATCCTTTCCAGAAGCATCAACATAGAAGAGGTTATAAAAGAAGACCCAAAGGTAAAAACAGAACTCCTGATATTTAAAAAAATTACAAACCTTGCGGCCAGGATAAGGGCTGCCAGAAAAGGGTCCAACATAATGGAGCTGTGCCTGGAGTTTAATTTCTGCATATCTATTATAGACGATATGTCTAACGGCATTAAAATGGCAATTTCTGAGATGGACGCTATTGATAAAGAGATTCAGAGAATGAGAAGGCGCAGGATAAAAGGCAGCATAAAGAGTTTTGAGAAAAGAAAGAAAGATATAGAGTCCAGGTTTGGGGAAAAGTTAGATGATATAAAAAAGGATTATGCCATTATCAGAAAAAAGGCCTTGAGGTTCAATAAGGTTAAGAAAGCAATGGTAGAGGCTAACCTGAGGCTTGTAGTTAGTATTGCAAAGAAATATACCAACAGGGGCCTTTCTTTCCTGGACCTGATTCAGGAAGGCAACATTGGCCTTATGAAGGCAGTTGAGAAAT
The DNA here is from genome assembly GCA_001871815.1 of Candidatus Omnitrophica bacterium CG1_02_40_15. Lineage (GTDB taxonomy): Bacteria > Omnitrophota > Gorgyraeia > Gorgyraeales > Gorgyraeaceae > UBA10183. The sequence continues at coordinate 3,169 of MNVP01000078.1, read as the reverse complement.
TTGAATACAGGCGCGGATATAAATTTTCTACATACGCCACGTGGTGGATAAGGCAGGCGGTTACGCGTTCAATAGCTGACCAGGCCCGCACTATCAGGATACCTGTTCACATGACAGAGACAATCAATAAACTCATAAGGGTTTCCAGGATTCTTGTCCAGGAAAACGGCAAAGAGCCGGCAGCTGAGGAGATTGCGCACGAGATGAGGATGAGCGTTGAAAAGGTCAGGAACATATTCAAGATTGCGCAGGAGCCTATTTCTCTTCAAACGCCGATAGGCGATGAGGGAGATACTAATTTCGGAGATTTTATAGAAGACAAGAGAGCTGTTTCTCCTGCAAACGCTACTGCTTATACAATTTTAAAAGAAGAGATGGATAATATCCTCAATACTCTCACAGAAAGGGAAAAGAGGGTATTAAGGCTGAGATTCGGGATAGGCGACGGTTATCCGAGGACGCTTGAAGAAGTTGGCAGTATATTTAATGTAACCAGGGAAAGGGTCAGGCAGATAGAAGCAAAGGCATTAAGGAAACTGAGGCATCCTACGAGATCCAGGAGGCTAAAGAATTTCCTTGAAATGGCTTTTAGCCAAGAGTAGGCAATTGTTAGCGATTCTGCATAATTCTCAAGAGGGCTGGATTTTTATTCAGCCCTTTTTATTGCTTGCTGAGCCATGTGGGGCCATTCGGCACTGAATTGTTTTGCCGTCCGCTACTATAGGAAAATAGGGACAGGTTCATTTTTAGGTAAAATAAAAAATAGTAAAAAATGAACCTGTCCCTATTTTCCCTCTTTTGACACGGCAGGAGATAGTTATATGCGTAAAATAATAATAGCCGCTGCGATATTTTTTCTATTAGCTGCGCCTTGTTTTGCGGATTTTAGATTTGCTGTTATAGGAGACACGAGAGATTACAGCGGCGATGGAATTAATGTCAAGACAATGAAGGCTATTCTGGAGAAGATAAAGCAGGAGAAAGTAGATTTTATAATAGTGACAGGGGATATGATAACAGGCTCTGCAAAGAGCGATATCCATATGAATAGATTAAAAAAATGGAAAGGCATCATCGAAAGATACGGGATACCTTTCTATATAGGCGTCGGGAATCATGAGATAGAATCAGAGATGTCTGAAAATATAGTAAGGTCAGTTTTTGAAATGCCTGAAAACGGGCCTAGCGGATTTAAGGAACTAATCTATTCTTTTGATTATAAGAATGCCCATTTTGTAATGCTTGATACAGAGGCCTTTAATAATTTTCATGCAATAGGCGAGGCGCAGTTAAAGTGGCTTGAGGAAGATGTAGAAAAAAACCAGAAAAAAACCATTTTTATTTTTGGCCATGATCCCGCTTACCCTGTTTATAACCACATAGGAAGTTCCCTGGATAAATACGCTGTCAAGAGAGATGAATTATGGAGCATGTTTAAAAAATATAAGGTTAGCGCTTATATCTGCGGCCACGAGCATTTATACAACAGGGCTATCCACGATGGTGTTTATCAAATAATTGCAGGTGGAGGCGGCGCTCACGTATCTGCTCCGGAAGAAAAAGGCGGGTTTTATAATTTTATAGTTATAGATGTAAAAGACGATGGGGCAACCGGTATTACCGTTAAAGATATAAACGGCTTCGTAAAAGATGCTTTTAGCATTGAATATTAAATGACTCTAGAGCCTTAAAAGAGCAAAAAAACAAGATGTAGAATTTACCTTATTTTAGAAAGGCTAAATATACGTAGGATATGAATAAAAACACGCAACTTATAAAGTTTCCATTAAGGCATGTATATCTTTATATGACAGACCAATGCAATCTAAGGTGCTTGCATTGCTGGGTAGACTCAAAATATTCAATAAGTAAAACGTCCTCCTTAAATAAAGAAATTATAGCATCTACTATAAGAAAAGCAAAAGGATTGGGTTTACGTTCTGTGAAAATTACCGGGGGCGAGCCGCTTTTATCTAAAAATATCCTAGAGATATTAAAAGAAATAAGAAAATCAAATATAAATATATCTATTGAAACCAATGGAACTCTAATAGAAGATTATATAGGGAAAGCTCTTAAGGAAACTGGTGCATTTGTTGCGGTTTCATTGGATTCTTATGCGCCTGACAGGCATGATTTACTAAGAGGTAGCAAAGGGTCTTTCAGGAAGGCTGTGGAAGGTATAGCAGTTTTAAATAAATATGGAGTTCAGTTTGGAATAATATTCAGTTTATACAGAAAAAATATGCCAGACATAGAAAAAATGATAAGATTTGCCAAAAAACTGAACGCTATTAAGTTAAAAATAAATATTATGGCAGGAATGGGAAGGGCTGCGTCCTTAAGAGAAGATTTAATGTTATCCGTAGAAGAAATAATAGCATTATATAAAAAAATAGAGCCATATCTAGAAAGATTTCCTATCAAGACATACTTTAATATTCCCTCTGCTTTTATATCAAAGATAGGCTTATTAAAACAAGCTTCCAGATGCAATGTGCTAAATTTGTTAGGTGTTTTATCTAATGGGGATATCTCTTTATGCGGGATAGGGAACACAAGAAAAGAATTAATATTGGGGAATATTTATAGTAATGATTTAAGAAAAGTATGGCTAGAAAACGAGGTATTAAAATCTTTAAGAAAAAACATCCCTCATAAGCTGGAAGGGGTATGCGGCAAATGCATTATGAAATATTTATGTCTTGGCAAATGCAGAGCCGAAGTATATAATATGCATAAGTCATTAGTAGAACCTTTTAGTTTTTGCCAAGAAGCATATGAGAAGAACCTTTTCCCCAAAGCAAGATTATGCGAGAATAAATAGAAGATTTATATATCGCCTTCCTAGATCTACCCTGGTCGAAAAAGATGGGAGATTTAGTTTAATAATAGCCGGAAAGGAGATAGTTAGGCTAAATGCAATTGGCATAGATATACTTAGATTGTGCAATGGTATAAATTCTTTAAAAGATATTGAAAATATATTAATAAGAATGTATAATATAGATAGAAAAACAATAAGAAAAGAAACAATTGATTTCTTAACAAAGATCGAATATTTAAAGTTAGGCCTTTCTTCGACAGTTTGGGGCTGTTTTTGAAGGTTTTAAATGTGGTTTGTCGACGGGAGGCCTGTTTGAGAGAGTAATAAATGCGGTGCCATGAA
>MNVP01000048.1 GCA_001871815.1 Candidatus Omnitrophica bacterium CG1_02_40_15 | reverse complement strand
TTTATTATACCTAAGTAAATGTTTTTATATAATAGGTTAACTTTTTAATACTTTGAAAAAGGCGCTAAAAAGCTTGTTTTTTGCCAATTTATAGGGTATACTTATAAGTAGAAAGAATATAAATAGTTATAAAAATAATGGCTTAAAAAGGCAAACTAATCGAAAGATTGGGACACAAAGTCACAGGCCTAAAGTTTTTCATTGTATTTGATGAAAGATATGGCGGCTGGGTTGCTAAAGCAAAACCATTCTTTCGCTTAGATAAGTATTATAAAAAGAAAGAGTGGTTTTTTATGTTTATTGTGCCTAGAAAGCTTAAAAATATAATAATGGCCCTTGCAATTTTGACAGCTATGCAGGTTCTTAGCGCGCAGTGTTCTTTTGCGCTTTCAGCAGAAATAAAAAATGTTACAAAGATAAATAGGATGGGCAGTTATATCATATCGATAAATTATGAGACGCATGAAGCATGGGCAGACAGCCTTCTTTTCAAAATCCATTGTAAGTTTAATGAAGAGGAATTCACATTTACAAGCGCAGTCCTTAATAATATCCCTCAAGGCTGGCATAAAACAGAGATTGGGATTTCTGATGTCATGAAAAAAAGATATGGCTCCATAAGAGAATACAAGATAGAGTTATACTGCAAAGGGATATTGATAGATACTAAGAGCGGTTACTAATACCTCGTCACATAAATTTTTTCAAGGGTGGCTCGGTATTGTGCCGAGTAACCCGAAAATAAATATAATATCAGAAATTTCTGTTACGAGGCACTAATATATCCTGCCATTAATCAGTTCAAAAAATCTTGACTAATGCCTCATTTCGCATTATAATTTTAAAATAGAAGATGCGTAGATTAAAATATGCCTTAATATTAATATTATTTTTTCTTGGCGCAGATTTTTGCCTGGCATCCAGTTCTTTTATAGAAAGTATATCAAAAGTTCGTAAATCAGACGGTTATACATTCAAGATTAATTACGAGACAACCCAGGAATGGACAGATGGCCTGATATTAAAACTTTTCTGCGCATTCTCCAAAGGCGCGGAGCTTTCTTTCACTAGCTCCGGATATAATAATCTTAAAAAAGGCTGGCACAAGGCCGAGATAAAGATTCCGGATGTTTATAGAGACAGGTATGGTTATATAAAGGATTACCGCGTGGAGATGTATTCAAACGGCATCCTTGTTTCTATAAAGAGTATGTAAGTGAGCCCCCACTGATTCGTTTTGCATTCGCAAAGCGAATCAAAACGGTGGGGGCGAACTTATCCCCCGTTCCAAGTCTAATAGATAGCTTAAAGATTGCTATTAGACTTGGAACGGGGTTTAATCCGCACATTGGGGGGATATAATATGAGCATGACAAGAAAGAACAGGCGCGCTGAACAAAAAAGAAAACGAAAAGGCAAGCGTCATGCAAGGAAGTAATCCCCGTACCACTCGCTTTGCTCGGGTGCGGGGCAAGAAAAGAATAGGCATTCTTACAGGCGGCGGAGATTGCCCTGGTTTGAATGCCAGCATAAGGGCAATAGCAAAAACAGCCATCCTTAATTACGATATGGAAGTTGTAGGTATAAAGGATGGCTTTTTAGGTTTAATTGAGAACAGGTTTCAGCTTATTTCTTATGAGGATGTTTCAGGGATTCTCGCTTTAGGCGGCACTTTCCTGGGCGCTTCAAACAAGGCAAATCCTTTCAGGCACCCTGATTTTAAAGGTAGATTTAAAGATGTTTCTAATATTGCAGTAGAAAATTATCGCGCCATGGAACTGGATGGTTTGGTTTGCATAGGAGGCGACGGAACCCTTAATATTGCTTATAAGTTATATAAAAAAGGCGTTAAATTAATAGGAGTTCCTAAGACTATAGATAATGACCTCAAACAGACAGAAGCAACAATTGGTTTTGATTCTGCTTTGATCACAGCTACTCAGGCTATAGATAAACTTCATACAACTGCGCAGTCCCATCACAGGGTTATGGTTATAGAGGTGATGGGCAGGTATGCTGGTTGGCTCGCCCTATATTCAGGGCTGGCAGGCGGCGGAGATATAATATTATTGCCGGAAATTCCTTATGATATTAAAAAGGTTTGCGATGTTGTTTCAAAGAGGAATCAGCGCGGTAAGAGATTCAGCATTGTAGTAGTCAGCGAAGGCGCAAGGCCTAAAGCAGGCAAGATGATTGTAAGAAAGATTGTGAAGGGATCCACAGACCCTGTTAGGTTAGGCGGCATAGGCAATAAATTAGCTGATGATATCGAGAAAATAACAGGTTTAGAAACAAGGGTTACTGTGCTAGGGCATCTCCAGAGAGGAGGAGAACCTTCAGCTTTTGACAGAATCCTTGCAACGCGTTTTGGAACAGCTAGTTGTAAATTAGCAGCTAAAAGGGATTTTGGGAAAGTAGTTATTTTAAAATCAGGCCAGATTAAGGCAATAGATTTAAAGAAGGCTGTAGGGGATATAAAGAGAGTAAGCTTAAATGACCCTGTTATTAAGTCAGCTCTGGCAGTGGGGACTTCTTTCGGGATTTAGTAGGGACAGCACATTGTGCTGTCCCTACTTGACATAAGGGTATTTTTGTGGTATAAATAATAATGGCAACTGAATCGGGCTTTTTTCGGTAGCTCGGTTACCTTGTCGGAGAGGTTGTTGCCTTTTAGCCCTGCGCCATTCAAGGCGCAGGGCTAATTTTATTTATGAACCCAGCCCTTCCTGGGGCTGGGATAGATACTAGGAAAGAAGGGCTAGGTGAATAAAAAACTATACGGCGGAATATTAGGCACAATAGGGTTCTTATTATCGCCTCTTTCATGGTGGAATGACCTATTTATAAATTTTCCAATAGCCTACGCTTTTGCATGCGCAGCGAATTTTGTCTACAAAGGCTCATTTTTAGGCTCATTTATTATTTTCTATTGGTTAACAAATGTTGCGGGATTTATGTTATTGCAAAAAGGCATGGAGAAGATGCAGAAAGATACTAAAGAAAAAAAGAAATATTCCTGGAAAGATTTCCTGAGGGATGCATTATTATCTATAGCTTATACTTTATTAATAGTAATGCTTGTAAGGCTTAATATAATTAAACCAATGTGATTGACCTTAAAAAACATCTTAATGCTTCTCAATTTTTAGCTGCCACGACCATAGACGGCCCTGTGCTTGTTATTGCAGGCGCAGGCTCAGGCAAAACAAGGGTTATAGAATACAGGGTTTTGAACCTTGTTCAAAACGGGGTGGATCCAGCCTCTATATTACTATTGACCTTTACCAGAAACGCTTCCAAGGTTATGCTGTCCCGCGCTGCTAATCATGATCCTAGGTGCGCAATGGTGGAAGGCGGGACATTTCATTCATTCGCGTATAAAGTATTAAAGCGTTACGGAAAGGCCTTGGGTTTCACAAGTTCATTTTCCATCCTTGATGAATCTGACGCCATAGACGCAGTCGGCAAGTGTTCGGGCGATATCAATATTTCTGAACGCGATAAAAAATTTCTTAAAAAAAATACAATAAGAAGCATAATAAGCATGTCTATAAACAAGCATAATTCTGTGGAAGATATCATTGAAAAAGAATATCCGCATCTGGCAGAATACAGCGAATACATTAAAAATGTAAAGTCAAAATACGTGAGATATAAAATTGAGAAGAATTATCTGGATTACGATGATATGCTGGTTTACCTTAAGAAACTGCTGGAGGATGATGGTATCAGGGCGCATATTGCGTCGAAATATAAATATATAATGGTGGATGAATACCAGGACACTAATAAGCTGCAAGGCGATATCAGCTATTTATTGGCTAGTGCC
>MNVP01000019.1 GCA_001871815.1 Candidatus Omnitrophica bacterium CG1_02_40_15 | reverse complement strand
TAGGATAATACTTGCCGTCACCGCCTAAATTGGAAGGCATAGCTGCAAACAGCCCGCCCTCTTTTTTAGCCAGTACCCGGATGCCTTTGATTAAAACTACATCGGAGACTTTAATGTCTACGAAGGCTTTAAGGGTACTTTCTTCGTTATTTTCTACTTTGAAAATACGCGCTACTTCGATCATGCTACTCACCTCCTTTCGATTTGTTTTTTGTTTTGTTTTTACTTGGCTCATGTGAGCCTCCTTTCTTTTGACGCCGAAAATTAAAACCCAAGAAGTTGAAGTATTTTTTGAGGCACACCACAAAAAATGCGGTCTTTTGTCAAGAAAACAGGCATGCCCGAAGGGAGTGAGCTCCCAAGCGAACGAGCTTCCTGGAGTCCTTTGGAAAAATTGAGACTCCCCGCTAGGGGCAGAATACTTCTGATACCAAAAAAGCCTTTCGAGGCAGACCACGAAAAGGCTTTTTAGGTAGAGATGAATTTTTCCAAAGGATTTTCTTGCACAAAAGTCAGGCTTGGGTTATTGTAGGCGGATAAAAAGAAAGGGGGTTACGTGACGGCAAGAGAAAACAAAAAGCAAGAAAGGAAGTGATTGATTGAAGTAGCGATTAAGGGTGGCTAAAAGTCAAGGCGGGTGGAAAAAATTTTATGGCTGGAATAGAAGGATAGAAGGGATTAATTTCCGCAAGGATAACTTCTTAAGAGTAGGCTTTTCTAAACTCAGGGCTCTTTTTGAACTCTTCTCCGATATGTTGTCTTACTGTCTTAGGAACTATGACTTTTCTTTTCATTAAAATTAACTTTAGGCGAAGTTGAATTTCTTGATCTCTTCTTTAATAAGCGCAACGAAATTACGCGATTCCTGACACATTTCATCTGCCTCTTTTTGAGAAGCAAGGCCGGCGATATCGTAACTCAGTTTGTTTCTCTTCTTAGCAGCATCTTCAAAAAGCAGTATTGATTTACAAGGCCTCTCTCCTAAAACATCCTTCATACACTGCCATACAATATAATGGTGGCCTGCCTTGATGGGCCTAAAACCATGGCATTTGATAAGCGCAAGAGATGCTTCAAATGCGGCTTGATATGAAAGGATATATTTCTGGTCGCTGGAAAGACCTTTTATACTAGCATCCTGAAAGTTTCTTTCGACTACTCCCAAAATAGCCGCTAATTCTTCCTTTGTTGCCTTATGCTTGACAAGTTTACCTTGTTCGAACCAGTTTTCTAAGGCCATCTTCGTCTCCTTTTAAAAATATTTTCTGCCCTTTCAAAACATTAGATATAAAATGGTTTTTGCTCTTATGTTTCTCTCGTAACTCTTGCGCAGAATAAACGGTGGGATTTATTTCCCGTTTAGTTTGGCTTTCGATTCCAGAAATAATCTCCTGCAAATCCCTGGAAAGGATGCTACCTATAACAAACAGATCAATATCGCTTTCTAAGTCCTCGGTATTCTTTGCATATGAGCCGTAAATAAAGGCAGCTTGGATGTCGTTTCTGTGCTCCATTGCACTTTTCAACGTATCACCGATACCTACTGTCTTTAGTATCATTGATTTTACTTCTGGGAAAAGAGTATGGTTAGAATCAATAGAATAATACTTCTGTCTGCCAGAGATACGGCTTTTAAAAAGGCCCGTTGATTCAAGACGGATTAACTCTCTGCGCACAGGATCAAATGACTCGCTTGTCAAACGCTCAATTTCCCTAACATAGTATTCTTTCTTGGGGTTAAAGATAAACAACTTCAGTATATTAATTCTTATCCTTGAACCAACGAGTTTTTTCAGCATAATATCACCCCTAGATTATCCTTTGACACCTATAATATGTCATATGACACTTATTGTCAAATGATTTCTGTACAGGAATATTATGCTAAATGGTAATAACCTTCCTACCTATTCTATTTCTTGAGGTAGATACATTTCTTCCTTATCTTGCGTCTCAGCACTATCATCGAAATACGAAGCAGTTCCGTCATCGTTTATAATGGTATTGAGTTTTTCTTTCTCGGACTCTGATAAGATGCCTGCCATGGCTTCGTTGTAGTCCTTATAGATCTGCCTTTCTTCTTTGAACCTTTCCAGTTTTTCTTTGAGGTAATTGTAATCCCGCTCAAGCACTCCTCTTTGGATATCATCTAATCCTGGCGCGCGCATTGCTTCAAGTAAATCGTCCATAGCCTGCCGATATTTAGTAATGGTTTTAAAATACGCTATATCCGAAGAGATTTTAGCTATGGCGATATATTGTTTTGCCTTAGGCATTAAAGCAATGTTCCTAATCTGTTCTTCGGTTACGGGATTATTGGGCAAAGACAGTTCTTTTAGGGAGTCACTAGATATGCTCTTTGAATTAAGGTATTCATCCAAAAGAGAAAAAAGCTTTTGGGAAGTCTCATCTCTAAATTCCTCATTTACCTTGTAGATTGATTTTTCTCCTTTATTGTTTTCAATCTGGGATGCGGTGATAGTGGTTTCACCGACAACAGATTCAATGAATTCTTTTCTCTCCTGCGGGATATTTATCTTTTTAAAGATATCTGAAAGGACGTTTATTTTGCCTCCCTGTGCCAAGGGAATGCCTTCGGCATTCTTCAGGAAGGCAAAGGGGTCTTTACCCTCTTTGCAGGCTTTAAGAGCGCTGTCAATATCCATGCCTGTAGAGACTTTTTCTTTGACGCATTCGCTTTCGCTTTTCTTCCTAAGTTTATCCATGTATTCACCAGCTGCCTTTTCAATATCCTCGCACTGGGCATATCTTAGGCCTAGCCTCATATTAGTCATGGCATTAAAATGCTTGATAATATCAGCCAAGGTGGGGGAAACATACTCCAATAATAACATCGGCGCAGCTGCGATGGCTGCGCTGGATATGCCTTTAAGATAATCTGCCAAAATCTGCTCTGAGAAAACACTATTAAAGCTTGAGGCAAGGTCAAAACCGCTACAGCCTGGCGAACCGCTTAAGATGGAATACCCCACCTGCGGCTCATCAGGCGGGACATTTGGCCTGTAGTCAATGCCTCCCCGGTAGTAGAAGCCGGATCTGTCCTCATAAATTGCGCTTTCAATAGTATAAGGGCTGGTATCATCTTTAGAGAATATATCAGCGTAGCTTATATTTCTTAGCGCCAAGATTAAAACCAAGGAAATAATGATTTTCTTCATTCCAATAATTTTAATATCCTATCTTTATCCACAAACCCCGAAAGAAAATACTTCTGCTTTTTCTTATTAAATACGGCAATGCTTGGATAGGAGTTAACCTTAAAAAGGCTACTCATGCCATTATCCTGCCGAACAGGAAATCTAAAACCCTCTAATTCCCGGTCAGAAAACCCCTTAGCAAAGGCTTCAACTCTAATTTCAGGATGATTAAGGTAGAGGTCTTCTATCACCCGAGATTCTTTCTCGCAGGCAGGGCAGCCTTTTGACATAAAATAAAACAAATAACTCGCCCCCGCTCTATCTTGACTATTAAAACTTGGCGAAGAACCGGGTTCCAGTAGGCTTCTCGTTTCCTTCATAACCTCAAGTTCCTTTGCTTCTTTTCTAAGTAGCTCCTGGGCTAAGATAAATTTTTTAATCCTTCTTAAGTTCCACTGTAAGTATGCTTTTGCATTTTG
>MNVP01000056.1 GCA_001871815.1 Candidatus Omnitrophica bacterium CG1_02_40_15 | reverse complement strand
TTGACACTCTGACATTGTCAGAGTGTCAACTTACTTACTCCCAGCGGCCAGGGATTTTGCTGCTGCAGAACTTACACTTGCCGCCTGCTATATGATTCTGCGTTACAGTATAACCCAGCCTTTCAATAATCAACTTTTTGCACGCCGGGCAATAAGTATTATTGCCTTCATGTTCAGGGATATTGCCTATGTAAACATAATTTATGCCTTTTGACATTGCAATGTTTCTTGCCTCTATCAGAGATTCTTCTGGCGTAGGCGGTAAATTTCTCAACTGGTACATTGGCCAGAACTTTGAGAAATGCAAAGGCACATCAGGCCCTAAATTTTCTACTATCCAGTCACAGTATTTAGAAAAACTGTCTTTTGTATCATTATAGGTAGGAACAACCAGGTTTACTATCTCAAGCCATACCTTTTTTTCCTTTATTAATTTTATTGCGCTCATCACATGGCCGATATGGCCTCTTGTCATATTTTCATAAAAATCTTCTGTGATACCTTTAAAATCCACCTTAATTGCGTCTAAAAAACCGCACGCTTCTTCTAACGGTTTCTGGTTTATATAACCTGCTGTTACCCAGATATTCAAGACATTATTTTTGTGCGCAACGTCAGCTATATCAGCTGCGTATTCAAAAAATATAACTGGATCTGAATAGGTACCTGCAATAGTCCTGCATTTATTTCTCACTGCTCCTTCTACCACTTGTTCAGGAGACATATCTATATTTACAGTATCTTCAGGATTAGACTGCGATATCTCCCAGTTCTGGCAATAAAGACAGTGAAGGTTACAGCCTGCTGTTGCCAGAGAAAAAGATAGAGAACCCGGCAAAAAATGATAAAAAGGCTTTTTCTCAATGGGGTCAACATGAACAGAACACGGCTTTCCGTATACAAGCGTCTGAAGCTTGCCGTCTATATTCATGCGAGCCCTGCACTTCCCTCTTTCTCCTTCTTTTAATTCGCAATTTACCGGGCACAATAAACATCTGACCTTTGTCATTCTTCTATCACCCTGTAATATTTGGCTTCCTTTGGAGTTAGGCCTGCCTTTTTAATAGCTTCCCGCGATGATGATTCTTGTATATTATTTAAATTACCTTTAACAATGTTTGAATTTGTCCTGTTAGCTTTTATGATTGCAGTTCCTATCATTATAAGGATTATAATTATAACTATATTAAAAATTATTTTTTTAAACATGTTTTTTCTTTATGTATAAAATCATCGCTATTATAAAAGTTGTTACACTGGTAAGATCCGCTAATGTTAAATTCGTATTCCATAAATAAGAATTATCCGCCCTGAACTGCGAAACAATAATTCTTATAACACTATATGCCATAAGATAGAATAAAAACAATCCTCCAACAAAATTTATCTTCTTCCTTAGATTCCATAACATTAAAAATCCTATAAAATCTAAAACAAGCTCGTAAATCTGGGTAGGATGATTCTTCATGCCGTAAAATGGTTTCATCGGCATTCCAAAACAACAGCCATTTAAAAAACAGCCTATCCTGCCTATCGCCTGTCCCAGGATTATAGACGGCGATATTAGATCGGCTAATTTCCAGAAAGAGATTTTTCGAATCTTTGAAAATATAAGGCCTATTATTATCCCGCCTAATATGCCGCCGTGTATTGAAAGCCCGCCCTGCCATACTTTAAATATAGATACAGGATCGCTTAAAAACTCTTTGAGATCGAAAAAAAAGATATAATAAATCCTTGCGCCTATTATTGAGCCTATAATAATATAGAAACTAAAGTCATATACAATGTCCGGCTTTATATTTTTTCTTATGGCCTCAAGTTTAGCAATAAATACTCCTAATAAAAAAGCTATGGCGACCATCATGCCATAGCTATAAATTGTAAAAGGTCCTATTTTAGTTATTATAGGGTGCATAACATATTAAGACCAGGTCTTGGTCACGATTTATCATGCTCAAGACCTGGCCTTGTTTTGCCTGTCCTTTGTTTTGCAAAATCCCAAGAGTACTCGTAAAGATGAAGCCCCTTACTGCTAGCTATAATCTCGCCGTTCCCTACTCCAATTTCCTCTGCCATATATTGCTTTACAAGCTCCAGGCCGCCTAAATTTGAGGGAAAGCCTCCCCATAAATCCCATGACCTGAAATACGGGAAAAAATGCAGCTTCCCATAGCGAATCCTGGTATCTATAAGCCTCAGGCATGGCGGATCATTCAGCTTTATATCAGAAGGCATGCCTATTTCTATTGTTGCCTGATTGGTGCCATGGCCCTGAGTTTTATACATCTTTATCACTTCTTCAACCTGGTTAACCTCTAAAGGCATCTCTCGCACCATTTCCTTGCCTCCGACTGTTTCCTTCAGCCTAACCTTTGCGTCCACCATTCTTTCGCCATAGGTATAGTCCTCTGTATTTGTTTTCTGGCCTGTCAATAAATAAGAAAGATACCCATTTATATATTCCAGGCTCGTAGGAGCGGGAATGCTTGAACCTTCCGGTATTATAGGTATTATCTGATGGCTGGGATTTTTTATCCTGATAGTAACAAAATCAAATTCAAGCCTTTTCTGGCCTTGATAACTACCTCTTGTAATTGTATATATATGGCCGCATTCTAAAATCTTTAAAAGGCACCTGAACCATGCGTCATCCAAATCAAATGCCTCTATATGAACAGGCTTCAATTCATTTCCTTCTTCCATGTCATGCAACTCCCCAATGCTTCTTAAGTTCTTCTGTTATTTCATCCATCTCTTTTGCTTGAATATCTTCTTTTATTTTAACGCCTTTAGATTTTTCCTTCAAGACAATTAAATCCTCCAATTCTTTTATGCTCATTATTTCGCAGCCAAACGCCCTGGTGTGATTTTTTATAAAGTTGTCGTCTGAAGAGACTGTTATATTATCCTTCGAGGATATTTTAAGTATATCAACTATTACCTTGTCAGCGTCTTTATCCTTGTTTGAGAATAAAACCTTGATATCTTCATATGTCTCTCCAGACAACCCAAGGCCATCGCCCTTACCGTCAAAAACAACTATTATCTTGTTAAATTCGCGATTCCTCTGCCTGAAATCTGTCAGCGCTTTAATAAATGACAAACGCGAGGCCTCCAAGCTAATATCTTTTTTAACGTCGAATTCTTTAATCTTGCTGATTGCATTGTAACCGTCGATAATCAAATATTTCATAAGAGTTCTGTTTCTATTTTTTTAAAAGCCTCTTCGCCGTCAAAGACTATGCCTTTTATTCCAAAATCTAATGCTGTATTAATTAAATCAGCTCTGTCATCTACGTAAAAGGCTTTTGAAAGCGTTGTATTCACTGATTCAAGTGCTGCGCTGTAAATCTCCCGCGCCGGCTTCCTGAAGCCTATTTTATAGGAAAGTATAAGTTTATCAAACTCTCCAAATATGGGCATCTTCTTTTTAAGAAATTCATAATGCGTTTCATTTATATTTGATATCATTACAAGCTTGTATTTTCTTTTGACTGCCTTGAGAAGATTTTGCATCTTTTTATTGAGCAGCGTTTCAAAAAATATATCATTCCATATAGGCAGAAACTTATTATAATCCATCTCCAGTTCCAGTGAATCTTTCACTTTTTTGAAAAATTCTATTGATGAAATCTTCCCTTCTTCATAATCTTTTGTAAGGCCTGAATCAAAGAAAAGTTGATAGATATCTTGTTCATTTTTCGGCGTATAGCGCAGGATTTTTTTAACCGCAATCCTGTGGTCAAAATTTATAAGGACATTGCCAAGATCGCAAAATATAGCGTCGTATCTACTCGGAGTCATAGTTATATTATCCCAGATTTTGCAATAGCAAAATCTGCCCGACTTGTCCCTGCGTTTAGATTTACTTTTGTAAATCTGCAGGGAAAGGCCGACAGATTAAATCCGATAGGATTTAATCTTGCTCGTCGGGGTAATCCCAAACAAATTTCTAATG
>MNVP01000090.1 GCA_001871815.1 Candidatus Omnitrophica bacterium CG1_02_40_15 | reverse complement strand
CCCATTATGCACTGGATCAAATGTCCCGCCTAATATACCGATTCGCATATTCTCACATATCCTAATATTGTTAGACGATACATAGTCTCCTTAGAGGCAGATTGAGGCCATTCGGCACTGAATCGTTTCGCCGTCCGCTACGGTTTATGGTTCGTTCTTCTGTCGACTATCGTATTGTCAACCGAACAGAACTCACCATAAATCCTTGCGGACATCTGCCGAAACTATTCTAATGTGCCTCAGACCTCAATCTGCCTCTAAAGCGAGTGTATTGCTTTATTGTGCATTGCTTCTGATGCTTCGCAAATTATCTCAGATAATGTAGGATGAGCGTGGATTACGCTTGCAAGCTTCTCAGATGTTATGCCAAACTGGACGCATACTGAAATCTCTGCTATAAGTTCTGTTGCATGTGGCCCGATTATCTGGCAGCCTAAAATCTTATCGCTCTTATTATCAACCACGAGTTTTATAAATCCATCTGTTTCACCTAAGACATGAGATTTGCCAATAGCGCCAAATAAGATTTTTTTGGCCTTTACATCCATGCCTTTATTCTTTGCAGTCTTTTCATTAAGGCCTACGCTTGCAATCTCAGGACTGGTAAAGATACAGCTAGGAACAACATTGTAGTCTAATGGATAATTATTCCCGCATATACTTTCTACAACTGAGATTCCTTCTTTTGAAGCTAAATGAGCCAATAGCATCCCGCCTTTTATATCGCCTGCTGCGTAAATATTCTTGATGTTAGTCCTGAAAGACTCATCTACCTTTATCCATCCCTTATTGCACTCTATGCCTAAATTCTCAATGCCAAGGCCTTTTGAATTAGGCGAACGGCCTACAGAAATAAGCACTTTATCTCCCTTATCTATTTTATCAATCTTTGTATTGGTAAGGATCTTCATGCCTCTTCTTTTAAAGATCTGCTCTATTTTACGGGCTATTTCTTCGTCTTCGTTTGGCAAAAGCTGGGGCATTGCCTCAATTATTGTTATCTCTGAGCCAAAAGACCTGAATATGGACGCGAATTCGCATCCTATTACTCCGCCGCCTACTATTATAAGGCTTTTAGGTATGGTTTTTAATTCCAGTATATCAGTGCTGGATAGAATATTAGTATGGTCAAAAGCTAGCCCTGGAAGCTCAAAAGGAATTGAGCCTGCTGCTATGAGGATATTTTTGGCTTCTATTTCTAAATCGCCTGCTTCTATGCGCCCAGTATCTTTTATTTCCGCTTTTCCTTTTATTATCTCAAGCCTTCTCGCTTTTAAAAGCATTTCTATACCGGATGAGAGCTTTTTTACAATAGATTCTTTTCTTTCATATACCTTTGAGAAATCCAGGTCAAAACCTTTTACATTTATCCCAAATAGAGGCGCGCGTTCTATGTTATACAGGGCATTAGCTGATGCTGAAAGCGCTTTGGTGGGAATACAGCCCCAATTAAGACATACCCCGCCTATCCTATCTTTCTCAAATATGCATGTTTTTAGGCCCAACTGGCTAGCCCTTATGCCTGACACATAACCAGCCGGCCCTGAACCTATTATAGCTAAATCATATTTTTGCATGACATTTCAGAAGGTTTTGGAGATAGATTCGCGAATTTGACAAGCAGATTCTTTAAAAGCTTGCTTTTCTTCTTCGGTAAGCCCTATCTCTATTATTTTTTCAATGCCTTGGCTAGCCAAGGTAACAGGAACTCCTATATAAATATCTTTTTCGCTATATTGGCCTTCGAGATAAGCGCTTACGCACATGGTTTTCTTCTCATTTTTTATTATAGCCTTTAGCATAAAAAATACAGACGCTGATGGCGCAAAATAAGCGCTTCCTGCGCCAAGATGCTTCACTATCTCTGCCCCCCGATTCCTGGCAAGCTCAGAGGCTTCAGAAAATACTTTTTCAGAAATATTTTCTGACCTGTTTATCGGAACCATCGTGTCGCCATGGCTCCCCATCATTAAAACATTATCTTGGCCGATATCCTGATTTTTTCCCCTTAAAGCATTTGTAAATCTTGCACTATCCAGGACACCTGCCATGCCAATAACCTTCTTTGGATCAAAACCAGTAGTTTTCATAACAAGATAGCTCATTACGTCTAAAGGATTTGTAACCACTATAACTATAGACGATGGGCAATATTTTTTAATCTGGACAGATACTTTTTTTATTATATCTGAATTTTTTTTCAGGAGATCGTCGCGAGACATGCCGGGTTTTCTGGCCAGGCCAGCTGTGATGACTACTATATCCGAGCCTTTTATGCCCTCAAAATTCTCTGTGCCGATTATATTAGCCGAGGAATTAACTATAGGCCTTACGTCAGAAATGTCCAGCGCCTTGCCTTTTGCCATGCCCGGCACTATATCAACTAATACTACATCTGCCAGGTCAGCGTCTATAACCCTTGACGCTACCATTGCTCCGACATTTCCTGCGCCGATGATGGCTATTTTCATGTCGATTTGTTGGTTTAAGGTTTTAGGTTTAAGGTGAAAGGTTTATTTTTAACTTTTAACCTTACACCTTTAACCTTTCACTGGCATTTATTTTTTTCAATCTCTCTATAATCACATCTGCCATTTCGCTGGTGCCGACAGCTGTGGGATCATTGCGGTCTTTCTTTAGATCGTAAGTAACGTATTTACCCTCTGCTATAATTTCGCTCGTGGCTTTTTCCAGCATGTCAGCCGCTTTTTCCTCGCGCAAATAACGTAACATCAGCGCCCCGGAAAGTATCATTGCTGCGGGATTTACTTTGTTAAGGCCCATATATTTGGGCGCGCTGCCGTGCACTGCTTCAAATAATACCATGTTGTCGCCTATATTAGCACCTGGAGCAATGCCTAATCCTCCAATAAGGCCTGCGCAAAGGTCAGACAATATATCTCCATATAGATTCGGTAACACAAGGACATCGTAAAGCTCTGGCTTCTGGACAAGCTGCATACACATATTGTCGACAATCCTGTCTTCAAATTCTATCTTACCTTTGTATTCCTCAGCTGTTTCTCTCGCGCATTTTAAAAAAAGGCCGTCTGTTTCCTTCATGATATTTGCCTTATGGACAGCCGTGACTTTACGCCTATTATTCTTAACAGCGTAATCAAAAGCAAATTTTACTATTCTCCTGGACGCGCTTATGGAAATAGGCTTTATGCCTATCGCAGAATCTGTTTTTATTGAAATGCCGCTTTGTTCTTCAAGATATTTTATCAGATCGTTCGTTCTTTTAAGGCCCTGGCTAAATTCTATGCCAGTGTACAGGTCCTCCGTATTCTCCCTCACTACCACAAGGTCTATATTTGTGTATCTCGTTTTTACGCCTTTTATCAACTTGCACGGCCTCACGCACGCATATAAATCAAGGGCCTTTCTAAGCTGAACATTTACTGACTTGAAACCCTTTCCGATAGGCGTTATTATAGGCCCTTTTATGGCAACCTTGTTCTTTCTTATTGAATCCAGAACCTGGCCAGGCAAAACTGTTCCGTATTTAGCAATAGCCTCTTCTCCGGCTATCTGCTCTTCCCACATTATTTTTACGCCTGTGGCGTCTATGCATCTTTTAGCGGCAAGACTGACTTCCCTGCCTATCCCATCGCCCGGAATCAAAGTAACCCTATACACGAATCTATCCTCCAGAATGCTGTAGGGGACGGTTTTAAACCGTCCCCTACATAATTTTCAACGCCCCGTATTTTTTATAGTAATTCACTATGCCGCCGGCCTTTACAAGGCCTTTTTGAAATCCAGTAAATGGCTTTATATGCAGGATATATTGTTTATCCGGGCCTACAACAATGCCTTTTTCAATATCCACTTCTATTGTATCTTCTTTTTTTATCTTGGCAGTGTTGCATTCTATTAAAGGCAATCCAAGATTAAACGCGTTTCTGTAAAATATCCTCGCAAAGCTTTTGGCAAGCACTGCGTGGCATCCTGCATATTTAAGGGCCATTGGCGCCTGCTCTCTTGAAGAACCGCAGCCAAAATTAGTTCCAGCTATTACGAAAAATTTATCCTTGCCAGCTTTTCTGTAAAACTCAGGGTCTATATCTTCAAATACATGCTTGGCAAGCTGATTCGGGTCTGTTATAGAAAACTTATATCTGCCGGATATAATCAAATCTGTGTTAATATCATTTCCAAATTTATAAGCAATACCCTTCATAGTTAATCTCTTTTAATAATGACGCCGGACAACCAATATTGTTCGAGCGGACATTGTGTTTTATTTGGCAAGCCCAGTCGAGAACTGCCTACCCATACTTCTCGACTCTACTCTCTTGATATGCTATCGCGGCCGCTCGAAGAATATTTGTCTACAGATTTCTAACCTCATCAGGATTCTTTAAGTATGTCTTAAAAACATCCTCCGCGATAATGCCTTTCTGGTAAAGCGCTTTTAAAGACTTATCCATTGTATGCATGCCATACTGTCCGCCTGTCTGTATATGCGTAAGAAGCTGTTCTGTTTCATGTTCGCGGATAAGATTTCTTATTGCATTTGTAGCTATCATTACTTCTGTCGCAATAATCCTGCCAGGCCTGTCTCTTCTCGGCAATAACTGCTGCGAAATAACTCCCTGCAAAGTAGTTGAAAGCTGGATCTTTATCTGCTCTTGCTGGTAAGGCGGAAAAACATCTATAATCCTATCTATTGTCTGAGACGCATCCGGAGTATGCAACGTTGCCAGCACAAGATGCCCTGTTTCTGCAGCTGTGAGAACAGTGGAGATTGTCTCAATATCCCTCATTTCACCGACTATTATTACATTAGGGTCCTGCCTTAACGCGTGAATCAATGCGCTTGCGAAAGACCTGGTATCAGCATAGACTTCTCTCTGTTTAATTATGCTGCGTTTATTGATATGCACATATTCTATAGGATCTTCTACTACTATAATTATTGCCTGGCGCTCTGTATTTATAAGGTCTAACATTGCGGCAAGCGTTGTAGTTTTACCAACTCCTGTAGGGCCTGTAATAAGGACCAAGCCCTGGTTCTTACGGCAGAGATCTGCTACGACAGGCGGCAGCCCCAGCTCTGCGATAGTTCTTATATTTAATGACACCAGCCTGAACGCAGCCTCAACGCTTCCTCTCTGCATATGCACATTTACTCTGAATCTATTCAACCCAGGGACATCTAGAGAAAGATCCAGCTCCAAGTCTCTCTCAAAAACCGCCTTCTGCCTATCGTCCATTATGCTATACACAAGACGCTTACAATATTCCTTGTCCAGCTTTGGAAAATTTAAAGGTATTAGTTTCCCGTCTATCCTGACAATAGGCGCTGAGTCTACAGTGATGTGAAGATCTGATGCATTTTTTTCAACAGCAGTTCTTAGAAGGTCTCTTATATCCATAATTTTATCCTTTTAATGAGCCCCTACCGTTTTGATTCGTTTTGCGAATGCAAAACGAATCAGTAGGGGCGAATTAATCCCGCCCTTTTGGATAGCAAGCTGAAACAATTGCTAAAAGGGCGGGGTAAGTTCGGACTTATGATTTATGTCGTCTTTCGGACTCCATAAATCATGTCCTCACTTATTTTATATATTTCCTTGGATCAGCGATTTTGCCTTCCAGCGCAGACGCTGCTACAGTAGCAGGAGAACCAAGATAAATAAATGCGTCTGGATTACCCATCCTTCCTTTAAAATTCCTATTGGCAGTTGAAATACATGCTTCGCCATAAGACAGAACGCCGTTATGAGTCCCCACGCAAGGCCCGCAACCAGGCACGACCACGCATGCGCCTGCTCTTACAAATTCTGTTATCATGCCCTTTTCTATCGCTTCCTGAAAAATATCTTTTGAAGCAGGCGCTATTATCATCTTTACATTTTTGTTTATCTTTTTATTCTTCAAAATAAAATAAGCTATTGCCATGTCTTCTAATCTTCCGTTTGTGCAGGTCCCTAAAAATGCCTGGTCAATTTTCGTATGTTTTAACTTATTTATAGGCACAACATTGTCTACAGTATGAGGCCTTGCTATCTGCGGCGTAACCTTGCTTACATCAAATTCCAGCACTTCAGAATACACAGCATCTTTATCGCTCTTTACCCTCTGCCCTACCTGTCCCGAGCGAAGTCGAGGGATGCCCTTTGCCCCGCGCGACCTCAACCATTTATATGTTTTTTCATCTGGCTTAATCAGGCCGGCTTTCGCCCCCATTTCAACCGCCATATTGGTTATAGTGAAACGGCTATCCATGCTCAAACTATTTATATATTCCCCCTGGAATTCAACTGCCTTATATGTGGCATAATCAGCTCCTAATTTCCCTATTATATAAAGTATTATATCTTTTGAATAGACACCTTTTCTGGTTTTGCCATTGAGGATTATTTTTATAGTTTCAGGCACCTTAAACCAGTTTTTCCCAGTTGCAAGCGCTATTGCGGCATCAGTAGACCCCATGCCTGTTGAAAAAACTCCAAGCGCTCCGTAAGTGCATGTATGCGAATCAGCCCCCACCACCAGGCTGCCAGGCATAACAAGCCCTGATTCTGGTATAACCTGATGGCACACGCCGCAACCAATATCGAATATCTTTAGATTATGCTCTTTCGCGAAATTACGCATCTTTTTATGCACCTCTGAAACCCCGATATTCGGGCTTGGGACGCTATGGTCCATAACCATGCGGAATTTATCTTTATTGAAAACTCTTTTTGCTCCCAGGTTTCTGAACGCATCAATAACAAGCATACTGGTTCCATCCTGGCTAAAACAAAAATCTATGTTTGCGACAACTACGTCTCCAGCTTTTGCATCTTTTCCAGAATGAACGCTAAATATTTTCTCTGCTATTGTCTTGCCCATAAATATTTTATAGAACTTCTCGACTCTGCTCACATGATATGCTATCATGACCGCTCGAAGAATATTGCGCGGCGCCACAATTCACTACTCCAATATCGTTCGAGCGGACGTCTTGACCATACATGTAAGCCCAGTCGAGAACCCTTATCTATAGTTTAACCATTCTTACAAAACCACTCTTCTATCCTATCAATGCCTTTCTTAATATTTTCTATGCTAGTAGCAAAACTAAGCCTGATATGACTGTCGGAACCAAAAACCTTTCCAGGGACAACAGCTACCTTTGCTTCATCCAGCAGCTTATCAGTAACTTCCATGCTGGATAATCCCTTTTTATATATCCTGCAGAAAACATAAAAAGCTCCTTCAGGCTTCAAACAGGAAAGCCCTTTTATTTTATTTATCCTGCCTACTATATAATCCCTTCTTTTCTCAAACTCATTTCTCATATCGTTTACAATAGCCATATCGCTGTTCCTGAGCGCCTCTAAGGCTGCCATCTGGCTTATAGAAGCAGGGTTTGATGTGGAGTGGCTCTGTATATTTTTAATAGCTGTTACAAGCTCATTATTAGATGCGGCAAGATACCCTATCCTCCAGCCAGTCATCGCAAAGCTTTTAGAAACGCCATTAACCACAACGGTGTTTCTAAAAATATCTTCGCCCAGAGCCGCTATAGATACATGAGAATTGCCGTCAAAGATAATCTTTTCGTAAATCTCATCGCTGATAATGAGAATCCCTTTACTAGCCGCTATCTTTCCCATCTCCATCAATTCTTCTTTTGCGTAAATAGACCCTGTGGGGTTTGACGGGCTGTTTATTATAAGGGCCTTTGTATTCTTTGTGATTGCTTTTTTTAGATCAGATACTTGTATTCTAAATCCTGAGGAATCATCAGTTTTAATAAAAATAGGCTTTGCTTCTGCGAGATTCACCATCTCAGGATAGCTCAGCCAGTAAGGAGACGGTATAATCACCTCATCGCCTTTTTCGCATACTGCCTGTATTATATTGTAAAGTGAATGTTTCGCTCCGCAGGATACAACTATTTGGGAAAGGCTGTAGATAAGGCCGTTGTCTTTCTGGAATTTCTCGCAGATTGCCTTTTTTAGTTCATCTGTGCCTGATGCAGCAGTATATTTTGTAAAACCCTGTTGAATAGCTTTTATTGCGGCCAGTTTTATGTGGCCTGGCGTGTCAAAATCAGGCTCGCCTGAGCCAAAACTTACAACGTCTATGCCTAAGCTTTTCATTTTCTTGGTTTTGGCTGTGATTGCAAGAGTTAATGACTGGGAAACGCTTTTTGCGCGGGAAGAAAGTTTCATAATAGTACAATGTAGGGTTGGATAGGCCTACGAAAAGACGCTCGTCCGCCCCAGCGTGGCGGACTTCGCTCCGCGCCGATTCTCGCTCGTCCGCTGTCAGGCTGGGTCTGAGGCACATTAGAAAAATTTTGGCAAATGTCCGCAAGGAATTACAGCGAGTTTCGATCGAGTGACAAAGCGATAGTCGACAGAGAAACGAGTTGTAAACCGTAGCGGACGGCAAAATTATTTCGTGCCGAATGGCCCAGCCTGACAGCGGACACCGTGCCCGCTCGAATCGACGAGGCTTTTCTTTAGGCCTGTCCAACCCCCTGTTTTAAAATACTCTTTAATCCCCTTTTCGTCCAAAGAATTTCTTGAAGAATCCGGGTCTTCCTATTGGTTTCTCATGCTTCTTGGGTTGCAGCGTTTCTTTTTTGTGCTCTTCTTTCCTATGCTCTTCTTTCTTTGGCTCAGGCGAAACAATCTTCTCCTCTTTTTCAACCTTGGCTTCAAGCGCTGGAGCAGCAGGTTTTTTCTCTTTTTTTTCAGTTTTCTTTTTATGCTCAAGCGGTTTTGGTTTTTCAACAAATTCAAGTATGGCCATTTGCGCGTTATCTCCGCGCCTTTTTTTAGTCAGCATAACTCTTGTATAACCGCCTTTCCTATCCTTAAATAAAGGCGCAAGCTCATTAAAAAGCATGCCAACCAATTTTCTATCGCCAAGAATGGCATAAGCGCTACGCTGGTTAGTTACTGTTTTTTCTTTTCCGAGAGTTATGAGTTTATCAGCCAGGCGCGAGGCCTCTTTTGCCTTTACTTTTGTTGTAGCAATGCTCTTATTGATAATAAGCCCTGTAACCAGGCTCTTGAGCGTTGCCTTGTAATGGCTCCTCTGCCTTCCAAACCTTACGCTGTGCTTATGATGCCGCATCGCAACCGTCCTTTATAACTTAAAATTAAAAACAACAAACACGACTATTTAGTTTTAAGTTGTAAGCTTTAAGCTTAAAACTTACAGCTTACGGCTTACAGCTCTTTAAATTCCGAGTTTTACATTTTTTATTTACTTAGATGCTTTCTCTTTCGGTATCTCCATTCCCAATGAAAGCCCCATGCCTTTGAGTATTTCTGTTATTTCCTGAAGCGACTTTTTACCAAAATTCCTATACTGAAGCATTTCCTGCTCTGTTTTTGTGACAAGTTCTCCTATAGTCTTTATGCGCGCCTCTCTGAGGCAATTACCGCTTCTTACAGAAAGTTCAAGTTCTGAAACAGGGAGTTTTAATTTTTCCAGCATTTCCTTGTTTTCCTGAGTATCCTCTTCCTGCACTTCGTCTTCCACAACAATTTGGCCGAATTTTAAAAATACCTCAAGATGCTTATGCAGTATATGCGACGCGTACAGGATAGCGTCTTTCGGTTCCATGCTGCCGTTTGTCCATATCTCCAATATCAATTTGTCATAGTCTGTAATCTGGCCAACCCTGGTATTTTCCACGTGATAGCTTACCCTTCTTACAGGAGCAAATATGGAATCTACAGGTATCGCGCCTATTGCCTGGCCTTCTTTTTTATTTCTCTCCGAAGGCACAAATCCTCTGCCCTTGCCGATTTCAAGCTCCATATTAAAACTTGCATCCTTTGTAAGAGTCGCTATATGCAGGTTTGGATTTATTATTTCGATTGTCTCATCAGCCACTATGTTCTTTGCTGTAACCTCACCTTTTTTAGTAGCCTTTAAACGCAGTATCTTCGGATTGCGAGCCTCTGATTTAAGAAACAGCTGTTTTATATTTAAAATAATCTGCGGGACATCTTCCAATACGCCCGGTATTGTAGAAAATTCATGCAATACGCCGTCTATTTTCACAGAGGTAACCGCTGTCCCCTCAATAGAAGATATGAGAATACGCCTCAAAGAATTCCCTATTGTGGATCCAAAGCCTCTTTCAAACGGTTCTGCGATAAATTTTCCATATGTCTTAGAATAACTAGCCTCATCGCACTCTAATCTTTTAGGCATCTCGAACGTCTTCCAGCTTATCCCCATTTATTACCCCCTTTAATGAGCACTTCAGTTACGTCATCCTTTGGATGACGTAACTGAATCTTCTATGAGTTACTTTTTTGTTTGTGCGAATTAATCCCGCCCTTTTAGCAATTTTTCTCAGCTTGCTATTCAAAAGGGCGGGATAAGTTCGGACATATAATTTACGTCGTCTTCAGACTCCGTAAATTATGTCCTCACTTAGAGTATAATTCAACTATCAACTGCTCTTTTATGTCAGCTGCCATATCGTTTCTTTCAGGAAGCCTTGTAATCTTTGTCCTAAGGCCAACTTTATCCACTTCGATCCAGCTTGGACAAGGCCTGTCTTTTAATTTCTCAGCAGATTCTTTAACCCTTTTTATGGTTTTTTCTTTTGGTTTTATAACTACAATATCGCCTGTTTTTACTGAATAAGATGGTATATCCACTTTTTTATCATTCACAAGCACGTGGCCATGCATTACCATCTGTCTTGCCTCAGGCCTTGAGGAAACAAACGAGGACCTGAATATAACATTATCCAGCCTTCTCTCTAAAAGCTCCAGAAGCTTTGAGCCTGTAATGCCTTTTGAACGGCTGGCTGTTTGAAAATATTTTCTAAACTGACGCTCCAGTATTCCGTATATCTTTTTCACCTTCTGCTTTTCTCTTAATTGCATGCCATAGTTTGAAAGCTTGATTCTCTGGCCTTTTCCATGTTGCCCTGGGGCATAGCTTCTTTTATCAAAACCGCATTTCTCAGTATAACATCTCTGGCCTTTTAAAAAAAGCTTGGCGCTTTGTCTTCTGCATATCCTGCACGATGATCCTGTATATCTTGCCATGTATTCTCCTTCTAAATATCAATGTTGGTTAAAAGTTAAAGGTTTAAGGTGAAAGGTCTGTTTAGAATATATTTTTAACCTTTAACTTTACACCTTTAACCTTTCACTAACAAATTTTTATACACGTCGACGTTTCGGCGGCCTGCATCCATTATGCGGAATAGGCGTTACATCCTTTATAGCGCTTATACGCAGCCCTGCTGCCTGTATAGCCCTTATTGCCGCTTCTCTGCCTGAACCAGGGCCTTTTACAAAAACCTCCACATCTTTAAGGCCATGCTCAATAGCCTTTTTTGCAGCGTCGCTAGCAGTCACCTGCGCTGCAAAAGGCGTTGATTTCTTAGAGCCTGTAAAACCCACAGACCCGCAGCTGGCCCACACTATTGCATTACCCTGCCTATCAGTTATAGTAACTATTGTATTATTGAAAGTTGCCAGGACATGGGCTATTCCGCTGGTAATATTTTTAACATTTTTTTTCTTCGCTACTTTTGGCTTTATCTTGGCTTGCTCTGTCATAAAACTCCTCTTATTCGTCGTTCGTCGCTCGTGAATCGCGATTCGTTGTAGTTCGTTACGAACCACGAACGACGAGTCACTAACGACGAACTACTATTTCATTTATTTTCCGGCGCTGCAGCTGTCGGCTTGGTGGCTTTTCTTGTCACGCCTACTGTCTTTCTGGGGCCCTTTCTGGTTCTTGCGTTTGTCCTGGTTCTTTGCCCTCTTACAGGCAAAGACCTCCTGTGCCTGTAGCCTCTATACGAACCAATATCTATGAGCCTTTTTATATTCTGAGAAACCTCTCTTCTTAAATCTCCTTCAACTTTATATTCCTTTTGAATAATAGCAGCTACTCTGGAAACCTCATCCTCTTTCATATCCTTTACCCTAATGTCAGGGTTTACGCCTGCCTGCTTTAATATCTTGTTTGAAAGAGGTATTCCTATGCCGTAAATATAGGTTAAAGCTATCTCTATACGTTTTTCTTTTGGTAAATCAATACCTGCTATCCTGGCCATGTATTCTCCTTATAGCTTCCTATGTTAGTCGCTAGTCGTTCGTGAATCGTGATTCGTTTTGTTTTACGAACGACGAACCACAAGCGACGAACGACGATATTACCCTTGCCTCTGCTTATGTTTAGGATTTGAACAAATTATCCTCACAACGCCTTTACGTTTTATAATCTTACACCTATCGCATATTACCTTTACCGAAGCCTTTACTTTCATTAATGAGCGCTTGTCCCGCCCTTTTGATACGGTGTCTAAACCTATATCCAAAAGGGCGGGACAACCTCCTGTTAGTTATTTCTATGTTTGTGCGAATTAACCCCGCCCTTTTAGCAATTTTTTTCAGCTCGCTATTCAAAAGGGCGGGATAAGTTCGGACTTATGGCTTACGTCGCACTTCGTGCTCCGTAAGCCATGTCCTCACTTATTTAGCTCTATACGTTATTCTTCCTTTTGTCAGGTCATAAGGTGAAAGCTCCATTTTTACCTTATCTCCAGGCAAAATCTTTATAAAATTCATTCTCATTTTTCCTGAAACATGCGCAAGTACTTTGTGGCCATTTTCCAATTCAACTCTGAACATTGCATTTGGCAATGATTCTACTACGGTACCCTCTACTTCTATAGCTTCCTCTTTAGCCATTAATGAGCGCTTGTCCCGCCCTTTTGATACGGTGTCTAAACCTATATCCAAAAGGGCGGGACAACCTCCTGTTAGTTATTTCTAGTGGCTGTCACGAAACTATTTTCTCGTCGGAGAATTTGCTTAATCCCTCCGAAATCCGCTATTTTTATATCCCTTTTACAGGGGGAGGAGGTGGATTTTTATCTCCCTTTAGTTTTGTGACAACCTTCTGTTTTTTAACACTTCCTCGTCTGACAAATTTC
Organism: Candidatus Omnitrophica bacterium CG1_02_40_15; assembly: GCA_001871815.1. GTDB lineage: Bacteria > Omnitrophota > Gorgyraeia > Gorgyraeales > Gorgyraeaceae > UBA10183. The sequence goes on along the minus strand of MNVP01000090.1, from coordinate 6,037 downwards.
ACCTCCACCCCTCTTTCGTGACTTATAATAGATAGTTGTTAATCTATGCCTGTCACGAAACTTTTAGGAGGCGATATGTATCAGACCAACCTAATATTTACCAAAGAAACGAATCTAACCTACTTAAGAAAGCTTGAACTTGTATTCTCTTATCTGAATACCCCGGATAAGAACTATTACACGGGAAGACCGCCATATCCAGTCTCGGCCATGGTTAACGCCCTCGTGTTTAAAAACTTGAGGGGGCTTCTTAACCTAACCGACCTCGCAAGGGAAATGAGCTCGTATCCCGCGTTAGCCCAAGTATGTGGGTTTAGCTCTTTTCCCTCTAAAGAGCGGTTCTCGCACTTCCTTAAATACACGCCTAACGGGTTCTTCCGGAAGATAAAAGAAAACCTTATTAAAGAGCTGCTTCGTCTGGGCGAAATCAAGGCCGAATATCTATCTACCGACTCCTGTCCGGTTAAATCACCGGTGAAAGAGAACAATCTAAAAACCAACGTAAAAGATCGATTTGATAAAAATAAGATTCCTAAAACCGATAAAGATGCGCGCCTGGGCGCTTATGTCGTCTATCCCAGCAATAAAAAGGTTCAATTCTTCTGGGGATACCGTAATCATGTCATTAATGACACTGTATCCGAATTACCTCTGGCCGAGATTACCAAGCCAGCTAATATTCACGAAACGACCCTGCTTATACCACAGTTAGAATATCTTAAGAAGACTTTTAAGTTATCGCCTGAGGCGGTTATAGCCGATTCTGGTTTTGACTCAGCCAATATTATTGACTATGTGGCTAAAAATCTAAAGGCCAAGCCAATCATTGCCAGGAATCCGAGAGGAGCTAAGAATCCAAAAGTTAAACTCTCCCCTAAAGGAATTCCTATCTGTTTAGCCGGCTTTGAGATGACAAATTATGGTAAATACTATGACAAAGAACAAAATCGCATGAGGCATAAATTTGTTTGCCCCATTAAGGCTTCTAAAAAATTCGCTCACAGAGTCGGATGGTTCTGCCCCTGGAATCACCCCAAGTTCTTCAGCAACCGATACGGCTGCGTTACTAATATTCGGTTAAAGATAGATACTTCTATCCGCGATAACATAGATTATGGGAGCCGGACCTTTAAAAAGCTTTATGCCTTACGCACATCCAGCGAGAGAGTATTTTCCAGGTTACTGGTATTCGCTATGCAACGTTCTTCGGTTAAAGGTTTACAGGCTACGGCCAATTTATGCTCTTTGGCTCACATATCGGTGCTGGCCGTTGCCTTAGCTACTGTGAAATCGGGAAATAAGCACAAATTACGCTTTATTAAGTCTTTCTTCACTATTTAAAAGAGCGAGTTTCGTGACGGCCTATTATTTCTATGTTTGTGCGAATTACGTAAGTATTCTTGCTTCTCTTTCTGTAACTGTCACAGTATGTTCAAAATGAGCTGATAATAATCTATCTTTTGTAACAGCTGTCCAGCCATCGCTCAAAATTTCTACTTCGTATCCCCCTTCATTTATCATAGGCTCTATCGCTAGGACCATCCCGCTTTTTAATCTGGGGCCTGTGCCCTGTTTGCCAAAATTAGGCACCTCTGGGTCTTCATGCAGATCCTTACCTATGCCATGGCCAACAAACCCTCTGACTACTCCGTAACCATGCGATTCTGCAAACTTTTGTATTGCATTTGAAATATCAAACAGCCTGTTGCCTTCTATAGCCTTTTCTATCCCAAGGTACAAGGCCTTTTCTGTAACCTCTATAAGAGAACGCGCCTTTTGACTAACTTTATCCCCAACCGGTATCGTAAGCGCGCTATCTGCGTAATACCCATTCTTTTCAATGCCTACATCTATGCTTAATATGTCCCCGGAAGAAAGAACTGTGTCTCCGGGAATACCGTGCACTACCTGTTCATTTAAAGAAGCGCATATAACTCCTGGAAATCCCCTGTACCCAAGAAACGCAGACCTGGCATGAGATTTCTTTATTATCTCCGCTGCCTTTCTTCCAAGATCAGCAGTAGTTACTCCAGGCCTTGCTGCGCATTTAAGTTCCCCTAGAATCAGTTTAACTATCTTTCCTGCTTCAAATATAAGCTCAAGCTCATTTTCTGACTTTATTTCTATCATCTGCTTCACAGGCATTTAACCCAGCTCTTTCTGCTTCGAAGCATCTCTTTGCAGTAGAAAGGGCGGGGTTAATATCTCGGATAGCTCGCTGTAAACCTTTGAAGCTTCCATGTCGCCTGAAACTTCTTTAAGTATCCCCTGAGATTTATAATAATCTATAAGTTCTTTTGTCTGGCTATTGTAAACTTCCAGCCTCTTTTTTATAGTCTTTTCGCTGTCATCTTTTCTCTGATAAAGCTCTGAGCCGCACTTATCGCACACGCCCTGTTTTTTTGGGGGCATGTTTGTTATATGATAACTTGCGCCGCATTTAGAGCAAAGCCTTCTGTCTGTAAGCCTCAAAATAACAGTCTTTATGCTGGCCTTAAAATATACAACCATATCTATTGGCAGCTTAAGTTTATTTAATTCTCTATCCAGATTATTTGCCTGATATACGGTCCTGGGAAAACCGTCCAGGATAAAATCCTCATGGCTTCGCGTATTCTTTATGGTATCAAGCATCATCTCTATCACAATATTGTCAGGGACAAGCTCTCCTTTATCCATGAAGGCCTTTGCTTTTTTGCCTATAAGAGTTCCATTTTTTACATTCTCTCTTAAAATATCCCCTGTGGAAAGATGTAAAAAGCCTTTTTTATCCGCAAGCATAACCGCCTGAGTTCCTTTGCCTGCTCCTGGAGGCCCTAAAAATACTATTTGCATTTAAAAAACTCCATAAAAATAAGCTTTAAGCTATAAGCCGTAAGCTGTAAGAAAAATTATAACTTACAGCTTAAAGCTTATAGCTACAATCGGATTTAGTATTTTATTACCTTCTCCCTCTTATCCTACCCTTTTTAAGAAATCCCTCGTAGTGCCTCATTAAAAGCTGGGATTCTACTGCTCTCATTGTGTCAAGCATAACGCCTACTACTATCAAAAGCGCTGTGCCTCCGAAGAAGCTTGCTATGAGATACGGTATCTTGAGCCACGCTCCAAGCATATCAGGAAAAACAGCTATGAACGCTAGAAATATTGCGCCTGGAAGCGTAATCCTTGTCATTATAAAATCAAAATATTCCGCAGTAGGCCTGCCTGGCCTTACGCCAGGCACAAATCCTCCGTATTTCTTCATATTATCAGCCACATCCGCGGGATTAAATGTAATGGCTGTATAAAAATAAGCGAAGAATATAATCAATACGCTATAAAGAACAGTGTATAAAATTTGGCCTCTCATCAATGCTTCCGCGAATCTCTGAAGGCCCGGATTAGGTATAAAACCTGCGACTGTTGCAGGGAAGAGTATTATTGACTGCGCAAAAATTATAGGTATAACTCCTGCTTGATTTACTCTTAAAGGTATATAAGTGCTCTGGCCGCCATATACTTTCCTGCCAACTATTCTTTTGGCATACTGCACAGGTATTTTTCTTTGGCCCTGGGTAATCAATATAACAGCTACTACTACAGCAACCCCAATCACTGACATAAAAGCAAGCGTGAAAAATGGATACTTTATTATACTTTTTGCAGGAGTAAATATTAATGCAAAAACTTGTTCTAAAGCTGTGGGCAATCTTGAGATTATACCTGCTGTTATAACAAGAGAGATGCCGTTGCCTATCCCATATTCTTGGATTTGTTCCCCGATCCACATTATAAAAGCAGTGCCTGTAGTAAGGGTGATGACTGTCAAGAATCTAAAACCCCATCCAGGATGATCTACGATCTGTAAACCTTGGAATCTGGCAGGGTTTTCAAGCCACATGCTTATAAAAAATGCCTGGATAACAGAAAGCACTATTGTGCCATAACGTGTATATTGTATCATCTTGCGCCTGCCGCCTTCGCCTTCCTTAGAAAGCTTCTCAAGGTAAGGCACTACAGTGACAAGAAGCTGCAATATGATAGAAGCTGATATATAAGGCATTATACCAAGCGCGAATATGGTAAGGCGCGTTAATGCGCCTCCTGAGAACATATCCATCATGCCGAAAAGTCCGCCGCCCTGAGACCTGGCTACATTATTAAAGAACTGAATTAATCTGGCGCCGTTTACGCCTGGCGTAGGTATATAAGCGCCTATTCTATAAATCGCCAACAGTAAAAGCGTGATAAATAGCTTTTTTCTAAGGTCTGGTATCTTAAAAGAATTTATAAATGCCTGAAGCATATTCAGCTTTAAGTTATAAGCCCTAAGCTGTAAGAATATCTATAACTTACAGCTTAAAACTTACAGCTTTATTTATTTTAAAACTTCGCACTTCCCGCCTACTGCTTTGATTTTCTCTTCTACTGATTTTGAAAACGCGTGAGCCTTTATATGCACAGGGACCTTTATTTCTCCCTTACCCAGTATCTTCAAATAATTAACAACCCCTTTTATCATTCCTTTTTCTTTTAATAACTCAATTGTTATTAACGCCTCTTTTTTTAGTTTTGAAAGCATTTCAAGATTTACAATCGAGTATCCTGCTTTTGGCCTTCTCCTGAATCCCCTCTTGGGCAATTTTCTTATCAATGGCATTTGCCCGCCTTCAAAACCAGGAGATCTTCCAGCGCCTGAACGAGACATCTGGCCTTTATGGCCTCTTGTAGAAGTCTTGCCATGGCCTGAACCAGGGCCTCTGCCTACAATCTTTCTTCTTTTTCTAGCGCCTATCGCAGGCCGTAGATCTTGTATCTTCATTTTTCACTCTCTGACATGTCGCGTTCCAGCCTTAACCTCTTTAAGCCATCTATAGTTGCCTTTGTGACATTTATTGGATTCGCAGAGCCAAGCGATTTAGTAAGTATATCTTTTATTCCAGCTGCATCGCATATGGCGCGCACAGCCCCTCCCGCGATAACGCCTGTTCCTTCAAACGCTGGTTTCAAAAGGACCTTCGCAGCTCCAAAATGCCCTATAATCTCATGGGGTATTGTCTGGCCTCTTACAGGGACTTTGAAGAAATTCTTCTTTGCGCTGGAAAGCCCTTTTCTTATTGCGCTTGCGACATCATTAGCCTTTCCATAACCACATCCAACTGTGCCATTGCCGTTTCCAACAGCAATAAGCGCAGTGAATGAGAACCTTTTTCCGCCTTTTACAACCTTTGAAACCCTGTTGATGGTTATCACTTTTTCTATATACTGCTCTTCCTGAGCTGCGTCAAGTTTTTGTATTAATCTCTCTTTAGCCTGAATCTTCTCTGCCATCATATCTCCCTTATAGATATCAATGTTGGTTTAAAGTAAACGGTTAAAGGTGGAAAGTTAAAAGTTGAAAATATTCTAATAAACAAACCTTTCACCTTAAACCTTTCACCAACTTCTGTATTTTATCAAAATTTCAGACCAGCTTCTGTTTTTTATTAGAACTTCAACCCTGCTTCTCTTGCGCCATCCGCAAGAGCCTTTATCCTGCCGTGATAAAGATAACCGCCTCTATCGAACACGATTTTCTGAATATCTTTTTTAGACGCTTCTCTTGCTATATATGCGCCCATCTTTTTAGCAGATTCCACATTTCCGCCTTTGGCCCCGAATTCCTTCTTAAAAGAATCATCTTTAGTGGAAAGTGAAAGTATAGTATGGCCCGCCATATCATCTATAAACTGAACGCACAGATTGTTAAGGCTTCTATGGACAATAAGCCTGGGCACCTCTTTTGTGCCTGACATTTTTTTGCGTATCCTATAATGCCTTTTTATTCTTCCTAATTCTGATTGGCTTCTAATTTTTCTTTTCATATTTAATGAGCCCCTACCGTTTTGATTCGCTTTGCGAATGCAAAACGAATCAGTAGGGGCGAATTAATCCCCCCTTCTTTCATTCTGAAAGAATGAAGAGGGGATAAGTTCGGACTTATAATTTACGTTGTCCTTCGGACTCCGTAAATTATGTCCTCATTTACTTTTCTGTTCCGCCGACTGCCTTGCCA
>MNVP01000040.1:18968-20505 GCA_001871815.1 Candidatus Omnitrophica bacterium CG1_02_40_15 | reverse complement strand
GGACATTCACCGTAACATTTAGCGGGGTTGATGCAGCTGGTAAGCCAGTTACTTCCACTGAGACAGTAGAAGTATTCAATAATCCTCCCGAAGCCAATCTAGAAATAGAACTTAAACCCGGGCAGGATAAGCCCAATTTAGGCGAAACGATAACTCTTAACGGTGAAGGTTCTTTTGATCCGGATGGCCAAAGCATAACCTATGAATGGCGGTTAGACGATGCGTTGTTAGAAGGACAGACAGGAGCGGCACCGCAATTGCCTTTAGTGGGGGATTATGTATTCGGTGGGACTTATACTATAACTTTAGTGGTTACTGATAGCTATGGAAAATCAAGTGAAGCAGTAACAGCGGATTTTACCATTAATACGCCGCCGGTAGCTCAGTTTTACGCAGATCCTGCTTTTGGCCCGGTAGGTTCTAATACGCAGTTTGACGGTTCAGAATCAACTGATCCGGATGGCGATTATATCGTAGAGTATCAATGGCAGTTTGGCGATGGCAATACGCAGACTACCACGGATTCTACTACTGGTTATACTTATGGCAATGTACCCGACAATGACAAGTCTGCCTATGTGGTTACTTTGACTGTTGTTGACAGCAATGGCGGAATCAGCGAGTACGTCCAGTACTTAGTAGCAGTCTATCCTCAGGAAGTTTATGACCTGTATGTAGAAGTAAGGGATAACCCAGATTTCCAGGCGGCCATCACCTATTTCTCTGACGATCAAATAACTTCTTTTAACATAGACCCCAATGATCCTGCTTATAGTTCGGAGTTCGTAAAATGGCTTTATGATACTACTGGAGATACTGATTCTGAACCGAATGAATATGAGCAGCAATTAGGGGTTGGCCCTGGTGAGGGCTCTGTTTATTCTGACCCTGGCACTACGCACACGGCCTATGTGGTAGCGCAGCCATTAGCCGAAGAGATTAGAGATAGTTCGGCAATCCAGAGCAATATTATGACTATGTATCCTGTGGATAACTTTGAACGTAACGACCCTTTATTCCAGACTCTCCTCTTTATGGTGATTGGAACCGACGGTTATAGCCAGGATAGTTACATCGCAACATTAGAAAAGGCAGCTTCGTTACAATGTGCGCTGAATGCATCTTCCCTTGAGATTAAAAATGCCTGGATGAATATTTATGGTGATACTACGACTGATCCTGCGCCATCGGCAGGGAGCAGTTGGGCTGAATATCAGGAAGCTGCTTTTCATAGGGCTATAGTTTTTGATATCGTGAGTGACCCAGCCTGGGCATACTATGGCAACGAGGAGGCATTTTTAGCTTTGGTACTTGCGGTATATGATTTGCATATGGCTATTCAAGCTAATTCTGAAGCACAAGAAGCAATAACGCACTTATTTGGTTTTACAGATTTCAGCCTTCCATTTAATATCCATAATCCTACGCCTTACCAGACCTGGCTCTTTGCCATTGCTGGGGACAATGACGCCACAGATGGCTGGGCCTATGACGGCGACGCAGAACATCTTATCCAGACCTTAATCTACGCCGATGA
>MNVP01000040.1:0-18961 GCA_001871815.1 Candidatus Omnitrophica bacterium CG1_02_40_15 | reverse complement strand
AATACTGCTATCCAGGCCAGCCCAGAGGCGCAGTTAGCCTTAACGCACTTATTCAACATCACGGACTTCACCGTGCCCTTTACCCTGGGTGAAACCAGCCCTTACCAGACCTGGCTCTTTGCCATTGCCGGGGACAATGACGCCACAGATGGCTGGGCCTATGACGGCGATGCCGAGCTTTTGATACAAACTCTTATATTTGCAGATAGTCTAAATATAGCTATACAAAAGAGAATTGATGCTCAAGATGCCATAACCTATCTGTTCGGTATCACTGATTTTACTACTCCTTTTGTAGATACGGATCCAAATACCCCAGGGATTCAAAATAAGTATATGACCTGGCTCTTTAACACCGTTGGTGACCAGGATGCATCGGACGGTTGGAAATATGATTATTTCGGCAAGGAAGACGAATTCTTAGACGCACTGATTAAAATGGCTGTAATTTCGAAATGGTTTGCCTCTGGTTTGGGAGTTGCTTCTGATTATGGCATCCCGCTATTTAGCGCAGAGGAGAAGGCAATTTTTAAAGATATTTACGGAATTAATTTAGATGAAGTCAGAATCAGAGAACTTTTCTATGTAGATTTAACTAATCCCAATATCAGCGAAAAGAGATTGCGCCTGCTTATTACCAGTATGGCTGGGAATAAGGATTACGATTATTCTGATATTACCCAACTGAATAAATGGCGGGAAGTTTGGCCTACAATTCAGCTCATCAAGAACTGGTTTGTCGACAATTTAGGGAATTTTACTGCCGAAGAGATTGATGCATTCTGGAACATCTATGGTATTAACTTAGCTAATGTGGATGATATGAATGATGTTTTCTATCCTGACCGTACCCCTTCTGATGATGAGAAACTCTTGGGCCTGTTAATCGGCGAAATGGCCGGTGACCCGGATAAGCAGTTTGATTCTATAGATAAACTGAATCAATGGAGGGCAATGTGGCCGAAGGTAATGAGCTTACATTTGGCATTATTGGCGCATCCTGAAGCTGCTTTAGCTTTTAGGGAGATTTATTATTATCAGGACGAAGACACTGGGGCAATCTTGCCCATAGAAGTGGTTCATCCGATATATCTGAGCCCTTATTACCGCAAGGCCCTTTTTGATATTGTAGGCGGTGAGGATTTCGACCAGGATACATTTATAGAGGCATTGCCTATAGCTGCGGAAATAAAGAAGGCCATGAACAACTACCCGCAGGCCTTGAGTTCTTTTGACAATATCTTTGGCACTAACCGTAGCCAAGAAGGCCAGTTGCGTATGCACATTGTCAATGTGAAAAGAGATGATGATGTAAAGTGGCTCTTTGAGAGCGCTATGCATATCGGTGAGAGAGAAAGCATGAATGAGCCCCAGGGCCAGGAAAAATGGTACAAGGATGTTTCCACTTTTGTGAGAATTTTTACCGTTGCCGGCCAGATTATCCCGGACCTGGAAGGATTTTTAGGATATGGTTTGAATCCCGGCGAGGATAGTATTGATTATGAAGTGATTATGGTTAATGCCGCTGCCATTCTTTATCCGCAGGTACTGCCCGGCTCTCGCGTAGCCACCTATTATGTCTATGGACGCACAGACAGGATCCCGGGTGGAGCGCTACCTCTGGAGCTAAACACATATTTCGGAGGAAGGGAGATTAATACTATGCCTGTATTTGCTTATCAGGTACTCATCGGCACCAATCGGATATTAGAGACATCGCGGGTTACCGGTATTGACCTGGGCGCAAGGTTGATAAACCAGGAAGTGACCAGTGTTATTGTAGGATATGCCTCTGCCAGGGGATTTGGAGAATATGAAGGCGAGGCAGTGGGAGGATTTTCGCCTATATTCGGCTACAGTGTAAATGTAGCGAAAGATTTAACCCGCACCCAGGTGTTAGACCTGGATACGGGAAGGCTGGAACAAGAGACAGTCTCCGGTTCATGGAATATTTATGGGCCTGCGGCTGACAGAAGGATTACTTTAACAACCACCTATTCCTACGGGGATATACCTGCTTGCGTTCTTGATCTGGGCGGGCCAGCCACTTACAATCCGGTGGTTTTCTATATTCCTTCGGCAGGAACCACGGTAGAATCAGGGCTTGGCGTAGTAAGCACATTTACTACTGCCGATTTTGACGCAGGAACATTAACGCGGACAGAGAATTATACCCAGTATCTTAACGGCGCAGTAATTAAAAGTTCCAGCCGTTTAGTTAATTTTGCCGGAGGAGTGCTTGTGGAGAGTGCGGCGTTAACTGTGGATGGCTATACCTTGGAAGTTACAACTATAAACAATGTCCTGCCGGTTTCAGATATAGTGCTGGGCAGCACGGTTTCATATGGTGATGGGACATTCGTAGAATTGAGGCAGACGGTTTTAGATGGGGATGGCTTGCCGGTATGGGAAAATGGTTTAGCCAAGGTGGCATACCTGGGATGGGCATATAGAGATGAGGAAGGCAGGTATATCAACATTGCCGGCAGGGTAGTTAAATACGAGTATTATTCTTCCTTGGGCGGCCTGGTTAGAGAAGATTATTTAAAGACAGACAGAACCGGGGTGAGTTTTACCATGATTCATATATTGTATAGAGGAGTAAATAGGCCCAAGTTTAGCGCCAGGCTGGATCTGAATGCGATTAACTCTATCACTCTCAACATAGAGGGGGATATTTTTGAGCACGTTAGTGAAGTTACTTTGCACGATATTGATTTCAGCACTTTAGGCATTACTACGCCTTACGATTCACTGGACCCCTCCGTTTCCTTGCCTTTACCGGAAGCGCTTAATAGGGCACTGAAAGTTGATTTTGATAATGTAGGGGCCCCTAGATTATGGGCAGTCAGTTATGATTTGTTCGGAAGAGAAGCAGAAGGCCTGGAGGTTGAGGCGAGCGGTTTAAGTATCTCTCAAACAGCAGGCCAGGTAGATTATAAAGGATTACAGGCAGAGGTGGAAAGCTTTGCGCAAGCCCCCGGGCACCAATATATCTCTTACTATATCCAGAGCTATGTATTTACTCCCGAGGTTGAAGAATTGATTGCCGGAAACAGGTACTGGGTAGAAAAGTTAGGATTTAGCTCTATAGATAAGAATTGGCCGTTGGGATTCATCCGTAAAGTATATCTTCCGGATACCGATGGCGACTGGGGGTTATACAAGACTACTACTACAGCCGGATGGAATGGCCAAGGATATACTTATCAGGTGGTGGAGGATAGTGTAGGTAATCTTATCTCCTGGGATATCCGGAGCCTGATTGAAGAAGGCAGGTTGGTAAAAAGATACACTGATTTTATACCCGCTAACCGGGTGGAAAAGCAAGATTTTGCGTATTTACCTTTAGCCAACCCTGATGATTGGAAAAATATTCTGCAACGCCTCCAGGATGCGGGAATAGTGCGCCAGGACCCTGTGGATACAGACTATATCTCATGGAATGTTGCCAGTGAAGAGCAACTAATCGCCAGATTAGAAAAACTTTCTCCGGGGTTAACAGCGTTAGAGCAAGAGGTTATTTTGAGCCTTTTTAGGCAGCCGCAGTACTTAACCCTGTATCATCCGGCTAAGGATGATAGAAGGGCTAAATACATTGTGGATTTAAGAGATACTTCTGAAGGCATCCATTTTGCCGTATCTGAGCAGGAAAAAGCATTGTGGGGCTTAGGCGATGAACAATTGGATGAGGAAGGCAATCTTAAAAATGTAATCGCTGCCAATTTCTATCCTCTCGCAGGAGAACTTACCTTTACCATGCCTGACGGCCAACTCAGCCCGGCGCTTTCTGCACCGATTGATTTCAGCAAGGTCAATCGTGTGTTAGGGCTATATTTTACCGCGCCGGTAGTGCAGGCTACCTTAAGCGATTATGATTCTCAGGGAAGGCCGGTGGATGCCTATACAGTAAGGCTGGATCCTCTGGCAGTGGATAATGAAGTGGTATATGAATATGATGAATTGCAGGAAAATGCAGAGAGAGAGCTAAACGCAGATCATTATGTGCCTGTGGTATATTATGTGGTTTCATCAAAAAACATATCTCTTCCGCAGGCCGGCACAGGAAGCCCGGTTACAGGGATAGAAGATATATATCAATGGAATGATTTTGAGTTTGCCTTAACAAGCCAACCCTATACTAAACAGCCCAGGGTTATCCGCGCAGAAAATAGAACAACCTGGGAATGGGAATCTAAGTGGGACACTAATGATCCGCGTGCGGGCACATGGAAGTATACTATCGCCAGGGCCATCGGCGTTAATGCCAGCAATAATATCCTGCAGGATGTGGAAAATATGCGCGTGCTGAAAAACCTTTTCCCTGACCCGCAAATCGTAACGCCGGAAAACGAACTGGTAACAGCACTGGTAAATGCGGGTATACTTATTGAAGATTCTCTGGATAAGAATTATCTTTTCTGGAACGTTATAGATAACGCAGATTTAGACACAAAGCTCTCTGGTTTATATAATGCCGGGGTGATTACGCTTGATGAAAAGGATGCCATCTTAGGCATCTTTGCGCATTATAGCCCTGAATCTCTGGATGTGCGTAACTACGCAGGCCGTCTGACCTGGCGCGCCCATGATTTTAGTCACAATCTTAATGACGATACTAAACCCAACGAATTAGCCCGTTTGATTCCTAATGAGTGGGATAATAAGATTTATTATACGCAAGACCTTAAGGGGAATACTGGCGTAACTAGAAACATAGGCGGAGAAGATGTTTATAATCTTACCTCTCTCTATTTCTATAATTTCACTCTTCCTGAAAATCTGCAGGGCTTGGGAACAAACGTAACCACCTCTGCCAAGATAGATTTTGTGCGCCCGCGCTTATTAGATAGTAACGGCGACGGAAATTTTGAGTCTTACTTGGGTTTAGACATAACTGTGTGGCCCTATACGGATTTGCTTTTAGCCGAAAAACTTTATTATATAAACTTAGATGACTGGAAGGATTTTACTTATGAACAGATGCAGGAGAAGATAAATGATTCGGGTTCTCTGGTAGATTCAGGATTGGCGATATTAGTTGAGAGTATGCGGGATAAAGGCATAAAGAGCTTAGCAGATACAGGGGCTCCTGCTGAGGCGATAGACGAAATCAAGAGGCTTTATCCTGGTCTGGATGTAAACAGCTTAAGATGGCTTGAGGTTACGGATGAACACTCAAAAAGAGTAACAAATGAGTATGTGCATCCTCTCTACCGCACGCCTATTTTGGTAGAGCAAATTATCGGCGAAACGAAGATTTTTGTTGTCCAGAAGATAGGAAGAAAAGGCTTTGAAGAAACAATACTGAACAGGCATGCTTATGCTGATACAGGCGCCGATGCCTTTGTTGAAAGCAGGGGAGCGCTGATAAACGGAGATGACGCGGACATCACTAATGATGTCTATATAACGGAATTATTCCCGTATGGCGATGGGCTTTTAGGGGCAGCAGGTTTTCTCTCAGAGATAACTGATTCTAGGTATCCCTCCTCGCAGGAAGATTTGAATACCATGAAAACGTACTTGGATTTGCTTCCTGTAAATGAGAAACTGACGGTTTATAAGAGAATCGATTACGACCAGACGGGAGGAGAAAAGATTTCTTATCACATCAGGGATAGCCAGGGCAATACTATCCTGCGCGTGGAATTAGCAGAGCCGTTTCCAAGAGTGATTTGGTCGGGAATCAGCGGCACAGGAGAAGAGACTCCTGAGTATCAAGGTAAAGCCTTTGATCAGCAAGGTTATTATCCCGCCAATAGGAGTATTCTTTCCGATGAATCTGTTAATGTGGTTAGTGTAGAAGACGGCAGATTCTATAAAAATGGTAATCTTATGGATAATATGCATATAGTAAGTTTATATACCGCCGGCAAAGGCCAAAACGGCGACTATCTGGGTGACTATAAGTTTAACCTGGCCTCCTTGCTGACTATTTCTACGGAACAGCTCTCTGATGCTGATATCCGCGCCCAAGCAGAGGATGAGGTCAAGAAGCTAAAAGCTGCGGGCGTAAATATCGTTTTGGCGCCCTATGCTCCTTATCCTGAACTGTTAGATATTTTTGCTGAAAATGATATAGGCGTTATAGTAGTCTTCCCCTGGCAGGATTTAAGGAGCGCGCGCGGGCCGGATATATACAGCGGGACATACGAGCAATACATCCAAAGCTATAAAAACCATCCGGCAATAGTAGGTTGGGTAATCGGGTATGGCCCCGCCTTAAATGATTACTTCACCAATGAAAGTTCCAATTTATCTCTTGATGAGATGTGGGTGAAGGTAGGCGAAGTAACAAGGAATATTCATGAGATTGACCCCAACCATCCGGTGGGGATGACCCTGGCATATTTAGATAAATATTTAGAAGATGAGGCGGCCTTAGGTGAAGATTTATCCAACGCAGAGAATGCCGGAATAGATTTTACCATATTTACTTTTAATAATGGCAACCTTTTGAAGAAAATACAGGCAGAAGCGCAAATGCAGGGCAGACAAAGTGTCTCTTTGGATACCCAGATACCTTTCTTTGTGGATAAAATAAAGGGTTATAATGACAATTTATCTAAGCCGCTTGCGCTTCTGGCGGAATTCGCCGGTGATTCTTATAATTCCGGCCTGAATCAGGAAGCGCAGTTAGACCAGGCTGCCAGCGTAGTAAATGCCTGGAATGGATTGCAGGCTGCAGGCATAACCTTTATTGGCCGGGAATGGCGTGACCAGTGGTGGAGAGGCGAGAGCCCTAATAGCAATGACCACGTTGAGCAGCCATTCAGGGGTTTTCCTTATGACAATTTTTCTAACCCTGAAGATTACGGATGGACCAAACAAGATGGAGAGTTAAAATTAGTAGCTTATTATATGAGCTTGCTTTGGGGAGGCCAGGCAGGACAGGATTGGTTAGAAGGTTTAGCTTCTCAGGTGGGGAGTACTTTTAAGCCTACCCTGGAAAACAACGCGCAGTGGGGAGAAATTATCGTCTTTACTAATTGGTTAGGAAAGAAGATTTATTTCTTGATGCCTGATGTTACTCATGAGATAGAAAGTAAGATTAAAACAGATAAAGGTTTGCTTGAACTCGGCCTTGTGCAAGTAGCCTATTTTAACCAGAATGGTAAGCTTACTCTTGGTTATATCAACAAGAAAACAGACTTAATACCGGCCTTACAGGCGCATCCGTTATTACTTCCTGCTAATAGCTGGTTAAGGCAACCGGCAGGGGTTGCTCCTACTGCCCGTTCACCACCGCCGTTAACTGATACTGCCATTGCATCTGCTACGAATACGATAGTCCCTCAAGTTACAAATACGCCTACCCCGCAACCCACGCAAACACCGACTTCTACTTATATTGCCACTGCTTCTGCTACAGCTACGCCAGAACCAGTTGTTAGTGCTACTCCTGAGGCGCCTACTTTAACCGCAGAGCCCATTACACCTACGGCTACAGCAACATTTACTCCTGAGGCGCCACAACCGGTAGCTACCGTTTCTCCTGAAGATGCGCAGGAATTCTTAAATTGGTTAGCCTATCAATACAACTCCAGAACAGGTTTATTTACCAGTTATGAAGTGATTGATAATTCCTTTGTAGAAGCTGGTTTCAATGACTTAACCGGCATTGCTTATACCTATGATGAATCGGTTATGGCGATGCTGATGACTGAATTTTTTGGTAATAGTGATATAGCTAAAGAGTTGTTTGTAGGAAAAGATGGCATAGAGATAGCTAGAAACATATTTATTTTCTATAGAGATATTGCCCAGAAAGAGCCCAATACCGGTATGCCCTATTCTGCCTACGATGTTGCTACTGGCCTTCCTAGGGAGTGGAACCTGCATACTGGTGCTATTCTTTGGTTAGGTATGGCTATGGCGCAGTATACTGAATTCACTGGCGATACTCAATTCCTGGGTTTTATGGAGGAAATCGCCCGCTATACTCTTAGCCTGCAACAGGAAGATGGGCGTATCCTTGGTGGCCCTGGCATTACCTGGTCAGCCACAGAATTTAACATCGATGCCTCTGCCTTCTTCGAGATGCTCTTTAAACTTACCGGCAAACCAGAATATCAGGATGCCCAAAAGAAAGTAGATAATTGGCTTAACACCTATGCTTATCGTTCAGAAGAAGGAAGGTTCTGGCGTGGACAGAATGATTCCTCTTTTGCCTCAGATACCCATTTCTGGGCTATATTACGTGACTTGGCCAATCCTGATTCCTTGAATATAGACTATGAAGCCCTGATGCAATTCGTACAGACCAATGCCAAGGCCACCGAAGTTCCTTATACCAAGCCCGATGGAGAAGAAGTCTCTATTACTGGTTTTGATTTTACTTCTTCCTTTGGCCGGGGCACTTTCTCTGGCGAGTGGAGCAACCAGGCAGTTTCGGTTTACTTGACCATGGCCTTAGCGTTAGCGGCCAAAGAGACGGAGAATAGCGAGAATTATAATTTCTACCTTACGGAGATGCAAGAGGCAATATATACGAGGGCATTACCTGATGGTAGAGTAGGCAGTTCCCTGCCTTATGCTAACAAAATTATAGATACCACCCATGGTTGGACTGCTTCTTATTATCCTTCTGTGGCTGCTACGGTCTGGTATCTTTTTGCTACCTTAGGATACAATCCTTTTGCCTTAGGCGGTAAGATTACTCTTGCTACTGGAGGTTGTTTCCTTCCCGGCACAATTATAAGTACAGACAAAGGGCCTGTCGCCATTGAGGCTCTGGAGGAGCGCATAAATACCAATGGAGAAGTAATTAACATTGAGTTAGGCGATACTCCCTATCAAATTTTATCTGTAATAGTAATAAATAACGGGCAGGTTTTTAGTCTGGTAGGTGGTACGACTCCTCTACAGGTTACCGCAGACCATCCGCTTTATGTCAGCGATAGCGCCGAAGGCCAGAATATGGGATTGACGCAAGCATCTTCTCTCTACCAAGATTACCAGGACCGTTATTTATATACTCAAAACGGTTGGGTAGAGATAGAGAGTGTGGTCCTTAAAGATCGGGAAGGCCCAGTCTACAATTTAGTTATCCAGGATAATCAGCCCTATTATGCGGATGGAGTTTTGGCAGCATCTTATACATCTTGGATGGCTCAGGAGGAAGGGTTTAGCTGGTTAAACAACAATGCTGATATAACAAAAGTAGCAGGGTTAGTGAAAGCCTACGGCTCCCCGGATTTTGCCTCTACTTCCCAGCAGGCGCGGGCAGTGATTGCCCTGGTGCGTGAATATGAACAGACAGACAACCCTGTTTACTTAGACCATGCGGCAAGTATCTTAAACTTTTACAGAGATGCGGTTTCTTATAAAGCAGGACAATTTATTTACACTGTCCCCGCCGATTACTCCGAAGTTACCACTGTGCCGGTGAACATTGAACTGGGAACAGAAGACATCGCCCTCTTGGGCATAGCAATAGGTTATTTCAGATACGCTACTAATGTTAAACCGGACTATGACAAAGTTAATGAAGATTATCAAGCCTTAATGAAGAACATTGCTGATTATTTCAAGCACAATATTAATATAGATACCTTAACTTATACGCAGAAGAATTATGTTTATTCTTTATTGGGTTGGGCAAGCTTAGTGGTCAACAGGAGATACTCTCCTGAAACCTCTTTTACTATTGATTGGCTGGCTGATCCCTCCCTTCCGTTAATCGCACCGGATTCTTTGCCCGCAAAACCCGTTTCGGCCAGTGCTGGAACACCCGTAGAGAGCTCCAAGCTTATAGTAGAACCGACCTTAGGTACGCAACAAATAATCTCGTACCAGAATGTTTATTACCAGGGAGCCACCTCTCGCTGGAGTAGGGTAGAATATTATATTCCTTTATCATCTTTAGCATCAGCGCCGGCAGGGTTGGTGGCTAAAAACAAATTTACTTCTGCAGAATTAACATTTCTGCTGGAGAATAATATAGTAGAAGAAACATGGTATTTAAATTGGACCATTATCGGCACGGATAGAGAGGACGCTTTCAGGGCGGCAATATCTGGCGTTGATGAGTTACATCCTTATATTGACCAAATTGTAGATGCTTGGAAAGGGGATGCCGAGTTAAAACAAGATACATTTACCCCTGACTTGTTAAATCTGTTGATAGAGCATAACATAGTGCAAAGTTATGTCAGATGGGGGACCTTTAGTGAAGAGTCTTTAACCGGAGCCTTATCTGCTATTACCCAGGAGATGCGGGAGCATATTCTCTATGTCTGGGAACATTTCCGCGTTATCGAGCTTCCTTCTGAACTTAATGTGTTTGAATTTAGAGAGGTAACAGGAGAGGTCAACGGCTATCAGTATCGTGAGAAAGGCGAAGAAGGAAGGCTGGTTCTCATGGTGAGTAAAAGTGAAAGGACTATTTACGCCGTAACCGGATTTCAAGAAGGCCAGAATTATCGGGTGCCTAAAACCGCAATAGTATTACAAAAAGTGGAAAGAGGCGATGCCGAATATAAGGGATATTGGCAGGCCAAGGCCATGAAGTTCGATGAGAAAGCAATTTACTTGTTGGATTTATATGCTCAATATGATTTTACGGATGTTCAGAAAAGTGATATTGAGGCGCTTTTAGCAAGGATTAATCCTTACCCTGACAAATCAGTAGATGAAATTCCTATAGCCACGATACATTCCTTTATTGCCGGCAGGGAATTCCTGGAATATGCTATCTGGGGAGACGAACAGGGAAAGGTATTCTTGAGCGACAGGGAAGGCTATTTCTTCATTACGCAGGATTTTATTCCTTTGACTACTACTATCTATAATGGATACTTTGTAGATAAGAAGACATATGAGCCGGTCCTTGAGATTACAAATGCCGAAGACATAGATGAGCGAAACGGCCTGGCAAAGGACAAGCGCATAGAGCCAGAGCCATCGGGCGCTGAGCTTTATAGGGTATTGTATCATATCCCCGGAACTGGTACCTGGTTTTATAGATGGCATTATGCGGTGGATATTTGGGGTGGTTGGGATCAAGAAGAACAAGGTTATTTCCAGGTCCTGGCTGAGATTGAAGATTTACCGCTTTTGCGCAGTTACGAAACAGACCTGGAACGTTTACATAATTTCGCTTCCACCTACGACCAGGCGTTGGCGGTAATTGCCTTTGTGAGAGAATATCAGGCTGCATTAGAAAAATATAATGCTACCCAAAATCAACAATATCTAGACTCTGCTAAACAATATCTGCAGTCTGCCCGCAGGATTCTGGATTTTTATGCTGGGGTGGTCACCACAGATAAAATCCCGGCAGTTCTCTTGGATATCTTTGGCAATCTTAATCTAAAGCCAGATGTTATCAATGAATTTTTCTCCAGCGTCCAGCAGGATAAAGTTGTGTTTGAGACATTCAAAACGGAAGATGATTTTAGGGCGGCCTTGAACGCTGCCGATTTAGAGCCAGACAAAAAAGCCGCCTTATTGAATATGTGGTATAGCAGGGCCATAAAATATGAAGGGATTCTGCCTTATCAGTCTTACAGTGTAGGTTGCGGCCTGCCCATAGGAGATATCATCCCGACAGGCGATGGGTTATGGTTAGCCTTAAGCATGGCTTATTATGAAGATGCTTTATTAGGTTCGCCTGAACAGGATGAGACGTATCATAATTATATGGTGAGTATTGCGGATTATGTTATCGGCACTGACCCTGGCGTGGGCAGTCTTATGGATAATGACGGCGGCATCTTTTATAGCCCTGAGCACAGGGTGAAGTCCACAGAGCACAATTTAGACGCTGTGTCTTTATTAGGGTGGATTAAAATGTTAGAAGAAAAACAAGGGCGCAACTCAGATAGATTCTTGCAGGCGCAAATTAAAATCGCCCATTGGATTAGCGGTATGTATGACCAGCAGAACGGTTATTTCTACAGAGGAGCCAGCTATAGCGATAAGTTAGGCGCCTGGGAGTTAGATCCCTTATTGGCTCCTGATGTGCAGGCCTGGAGCGTACACGTGGTTTATCCTTTATTCAACGATGCCGGGTGGGTGAATGCGTATAGTATGGTGTATCCGGGGTCTTCAATTATTGCCGAAAATGATTTTATCCGCGCTATGCAATACACAGAAGCAAAAGCCCGCTTCGAATTTACCAGGGATGACGGCGTTAAGATATTAGGTTATGATTTTACCGCCCGCACTCAAGCCATAGGTTTTGAGTGGACCAGCCAGTCAATAGAATCCTGGCAGATGCTGGGAATACATATCCAGGCCGAAGGCCAAGACGCCACTTATTATTACGCAAGGGCGCAGGAATATTTGAATAGTATATCCGCTGCCTACCCCGAAGGAATTATCCCTTACGCCTCACGCACGATAACCACTATGCACGGTTGGGAGGCGACTACTTATAATTCCGTTGCCGCTACGGTATGGTTTATGTTTGCTAAAGGAGGGTTTAGTCCTTTAGTTATCCCTACCCTTAATATTAATAATGAGTTTATGTCGTCATCGCCAACAGCCGACTCCGCATCTTCTCTTAATTGGTTATTAGGCCAGCGCCGGCAAACAGGAGTAAATCTTATGCCCGGACGAACTGACGAAGGCCCGGCAATTATTAATGAATGGATTCCTACATCGCGCCTTAAAGTAAATGAGTGGGGTTTAATTTTGGATGCCCCGCAGCAAGCATCCTTCTATGAAATCATAGGCGGAAATGAAGTTTTCGTTTATACGTCTTATGATAGGACTTCCGAGCTAGCGCAGAGTCAGGTTACTTTAGATTTTGCATATATAGCGTCCCAGCTATCAGAAAAGGGCTTAGGGGCATTATTAGCGAATCTTGCACCAGGAGATTTAGGCCCGCAAGCCCAGGCCGCACTTTTAGAGTCGCAGGCTAAGCAATACAGGGCAGTAGAGTATAGATTTTTCTCCGGCAGGAACGAAACACGCTATTACTTCTTAGGTGAACCCGTCAGAGACGCCCCCATAGTTACTGTCGCAGGCCTGCTTACATTCACTTTGAATTTAGGCTGGACTACAACTCTTTCTGATGGTAAGACCCCTGATCCGTTTGGTGGATATTATAAGAATAGTTTGCTTATTGACCGAGAGTGGGGGGTGCAAGAGGTTTGGGAAAATGGCACAGAGTTAGCCTCAGCATCCCAAATATTTACTTCTGCAATTGCACGCAGGTATAAAAATGAAATGAGTTCGTTGTTCTGGAACGATATGGGATATTTAAGAATTAATCGCGACACTCTCTTAAGGGTAAGCAAGATAACTCCTAAACTCATCGGCGTGGTAAATGACAAAGTTGGGTATACTCAATATGATGGGCTATTGAGCTACGCATATATTAATCCCAGAGACCAGATAAGAAGCATCATCGCCAAGAAGCAAGATATTGATTTCTCCGGCAGAAATTGGGAGTTAAGCCTTAACTCATGGTGGCTATATGATCCAAGTTCTTCTTTGCCGTTAGAAATTGCGCCCGCAACTATTACCTTCAATGAAAACGCAAATATGGTAGCCAGAAGTTTTAACCTAAGAAAAGGCCAAGACGAACAGGGTGAAACTGTCTATATATACGATACGCAATTTAAGCAGCTAGATATGAGTTCTATAACTCAAATAAGTATATATCCTAATGGCAGGCTTTATTCTCAGGCCTATGAGCCTAAGATTGGCCCAAAACTCATACGCCTTTATTTTGATGAACGCCAACTACCTTTAGAATCGTATATAGTACAAGGTGAAATATGGGAAAAATTACCGCAAGATTCTTTAATCCCCTATGCAAAATTTGTTATAAGTTACGACGAACATAAACCTGGCACAATGCTCATTATAGAAGTGCCTGTTCAGCCGGGAGTGTCAGAAGATATTCAACGTTTTATTATTATAAATGATACGCATTTATTACCGGTTGAGTATTTTCTAACTAAGACGGTATTTTTTAGCGGTAGGTTAATGAGCATTGAGCAAAATCATAACATCAGATACTATAGCATCCTTACCTTAAAACAATTCGGCCCGCAAACAGTAGAAGGGCAAAACCGTCTTTTTAATAATATTATCGGCAGTCACATCCGGGTGTTTTTGGAGGAAACCTTGCCTCGCATGAAGAAAAATATAGAGATAATAAAAGGATTCCTTGGCTTTGAGAGTAATGTAGCTATTATTGGAACAGTCGATAATACTTTAGCTAAAAATATGTTGCCAAGAGGTATTACTTCGGCTCCTGATTGGTTGATAACTTTGGGAGTTATTTTGGTGGTGGGAATAATTTTATTCCTCATTGGCTTAAAAACAAAATTAAAACAACTTTCTATAGATAATAGTAATAAAAATAAAGGAAATGGAGCAAGCGGTATTAATGAAACTTTTGCTAGAAATGCCGGCGGAAATGCGCCAGCTCATCATATAGAAATTTTAAATAGAATAATTGATAAGATG
The DNA here is from genome assembly GCA_001871815.1 of Candidatus Omnitrophica bacterium CG1_02_40_15. Taxonomy (GTDB): domain Bacteria; phylum Omnitrophota; class Gorgyraeia; order Gorgyraeales; family Gorgyraeaceae; genus UBA10183. Next base: position 4,531 of record MNVP01000040.1, on the reverse strand, counting down.
TATGGTGGCGGCGAATGTGATGACAGCCTACTCGGAGAAATTTTTGATACAACATATGCTGGCGGCTTTAGGGCAATGGTTAAAAAAGACGATGCTGGCGAAGTGGCCGAAAAACTATACAACAAAGATAAATTCCTGCAAGTGTGCCAAGCTATAAGAGAAGATATGGCAGATAATAAACTGCGTCTTATGAATAATCACGATCTTGCCAATGAAATATTTATTCGTATGGTAGATTTGACTGAACCAAAATATGTTGAGGAAGTTTTAAAAAGTATGGGTTTTGATAAGAGCCAGGAAACTGCCTGGGATTTCGGATTATTTAAGTTTAAACGGAAAGATCATTATGTGTGGCATTATGGTAAACAGCCAGCTAATCAAAAAGGTATGGATATTTTTGCATATATTGTTTCTGAAACAGTCAAAGATTTTAAAGAGAGATTGGTTAACGGTTATGGTGTTTCTTATCGCGAAGGGAAATCCGATTTAGGCATCTATATGAAAGTTGAGCGGCCCAAAGCTTATAGATTCGAGAAAAAGAACGGTCAACGTGATATACCGGCAGGCGAGTGGACTGGCTGGATAGAAATTCCTTTAGAATGGGCAGTGGAAAATCGGTTATTAAAATTCTGCCGCGGCGCACTTTCTAATAATGTGGAATATACGAATTATTTACGTTACGTAGCTGATACTTACAGGCAAAGCGGCCAAAGTAGACAGATTATTCCTCATGTAATAATGAGCGCGGCAGTATTTAGTAAATTATTGTCTAAGGAGTTATATGATAAAAAAGAATTAAGGACAATCCGTAGTCCTTATGAACAAACACCGGATGTGCTGGATGATGTTTATTTCCCTTTATGGTTACAGGCTTGCAGAAAAAAAGACGGTACTTATGAGCATCCTTTAGAGAAGATTGGTTTAACTTTTGGCAAAATGCAGGAGATCTGTAATGGCCTTTTGCGGGATAGCGAAGGAGGAGAAGTTACTGCCTTGGTTAAGAAGGTAAGGGAGCTACTTCAGAACCCAGGATTTACTTTCGCTTCAATGAGTCCTGAGCAGCCACTTGATTTTACTCAACTTTGGGCAATCCTGAAAGCCATAGAAGAAACTTATAAGGGTGTGGTGTGTTCTTATGTTGTCCAGGATATAGTAAGAAAATGTATTTTTCCTGTAGTTTACCCGCAGCAGAAGAAAAACCTTGAAGAACATGTTCAACGTTATCCTATGCGGCTCGTTAACCCTTTAAGTTTATTACGCATAGTATTTCAGTATTTAATTAAACCCCAAACTGTCATTATGCCTGTTTTTGTTATCTTGGGCGCCATTGTTTTAAAAATATTTTTTGCTCCATTAACGTTGTTTGCCTTTTCCTTTTTATTATTTTTCCCTGTTGTGATCATTCTGGCACGTATTATCAAATATTTAGGAGGAGAAAACTTAATTAAATTCTTAACTGAAAAAAGCCGCGGGAAACAAGGCCAGTTTGATTTTGCTTTTGAGCAAGTCTTAAAATATTTAAACCGGAAAAATATTGATATTGCCTGGGAGTTTGCTCAAGAAGAAGGCAATAGCGAAAGAATGAAACGGGGGATGTGTTTCTTTGCCTCTTTCTTAAAACCCGATCCTGGTTGGCGCGAACTTATAACTGCCGTGGTAGCTATGACATTAGGATATGTAATTATTTCTTTTATGGGTTTTCTACCTTTAAAAATGTTAGTTATGTTGGCAATAGTTTTAACAATGCCGGTAATAATGCAGAAACTATTTAATGCAATAAGTGAAAATAGCAAGTATCCCTGGGAGCACTGCCTTTCTTATTCTGGCTATGGCATAACGATTCTTTATTTATTGTTAGCTATATTTGGCATACCAGCAGTTCAAAGTAACTTCGTATTAACCGCGATACCTCTAGCCATATTCTTTGCGTTAGCAGTGACTTTAGTTTGCGTGAATTTCTTATTAATGCCAAAAGTCCTTACGCCTATTGGGCAGGCCACAATGACTTCAAAATTATTCGATAAAACACTCAGATTTATGGCAAGAAACATTGGGCATATAAATTGTTGGTTAGAAATGTTTACTTCAAAGACCACAAAAGCTTCTTCAATTTGGGCAGTGTTTACCGGTATTTTTGCAACTGTTTCTACGATTGCAACAACTATCGCTTTAGTTAATGGTAGTTTGTTGTTTGCAGCCCTGGGTATTGTGGTTACTTTTGGTTTGTTGGCGTTTATATCATCACAGCTGCATACCCTGATTCTTCTTAAGAAGTGCGGTTGGCATAACTTTAACTGGGCAGGCATAGAGGAAGAGAAACTTTCTCAACAGGTCAGGAATTTAATGATTGGGTTAGCAAGGAAGCTTTTTAAAGATAATAACATTAGCCTTAAGCAAAGAAACGCTCTTATTGCTGCTTTTAGCGGCAAAAAGGCCAGAGTTAAAATAAGCGAGCCGGAAGCTTTACTGCGCATGAAATATCTTGCTAACCGTTTCTATGAGTTTGACCCTACGGGGGTTATCAGCAATGGTTTGGTGCAATGGGAAAAAGTGCAGCGGCTGGGGTTGCATTTGGCTACCTGGGATGATCCTTTTGTAAGATATGAATTCTGGGATGGAGCCATTGTCCATAAGAGGCGCTCTTATCCCTCCGAATTCAATAACATGCGCCAAAATATTATTCCTGAGCAATGGAATTGTTTAATTAAAAATATGTTTGAAGAAGAAAGTATTTTTGATATCTTATCCCCGGAATTAAGAGCTGCTTTAGATAAGCTGGATGAATCAAGCTTTAAAACTGAAATAACTCATATTCGCAAAGATGCGCTTAAATACCGCGGATTATTATTAAGGGAAAGATTTGAAGATAATGGCCATATCGCCGCGACAATGCAAAAATTAAGAGAGGCCAGGATAAGATTAGATGGAGAAAATTATGATTTATTTGATATGGGAAGGAAAAAAGATATTAATCTCGAAGATTTATTGTCTAACAAATTTAAGGGGCTAAGAGATAAAAATCAAATAAGTGATAAGAGTATAAGGAGAAGTGCTGAAATTGTTAAGGAACTAATAGCATCTTTAGATAGTTCTATCTGCCCAGACAATATTCAAAAGATGCTTGAGCAAAAAATTGTAACAGGCCAGAAAGATGAAGAAGGAAGAGATATTCCTTGGGAGGATAAAGACAAGAAGACTTACCCGTTATTTAACCACTTCAGGGTGCATCAGTTGTATGTTGGGAGAATAGAATTTTTATTCTCTGATTTTTTAAGTATGCGTATGGCAGATAGTTACCGGACTTGGCAAGGTGGTAAAAATGCCCATAATATAGGTTATAGATTCTGGGTGGAGCAAACTTTTGGCAATGACGAATATTTCAGACTTAAAGAAGAATATTTTGACGATACTGCTGTCAGGCATCAATTAACCAGAAAAATGCTGCAGATTTTAAAAGAGCATAATGTGCCGGAATCAAGAATTAAAGAATTAGATGATGCTGCTTTCCGTGAAGGTTGGTTTTCCTTGGCATGGCTTTTTGAGGAAGAAAGAAATATAATCGTTACATCTATAGGAATTAGCCCTGATGAGAAAGAATTTTTGCTTTATGATGAACATATAGAAAAAAGAATTAAAGAGAGATTAGCCTTTTGCGTTATAAGAGCTACTAAACTTGCATTCGAACCCGATGATCTTAGAAGTTTTCAGTCTAAATATTATATGAGTTTGCCGGAGAATAACTATCTTTTTGACCGCGTATTTGATACTCCTAAAATGGGAGCGACTAAAGGGTTTGGTCAAACCGAATTAGTAGTAGACCACATACTTAATATCCGCGGCAGCGTTATTGCTTTCTGCTCTCGGTTCAGAGACCCACTGACTTTCCGGGTAGACGGTATTTCTGAACTTCGTCCAGAATCAACTATATTTATGCCTATTCTTGCCGCGGATTGTTCTCAGCCCAATGTCCAGAGCGTAAGCTTTCCTCTCTATGCTGCTGATGCGAGGTTGTTTATGCCGGTTGCTAACGAAGGAGTTGCTAGTTTAGCATGGTCACAGGCTGTCCAGCCATGGGCGCAGGAAGTGGGCATGCTTAGCGAATATGGGAAATTTGTCGGAAAAGAAGAATACGAAGATTTGGTTGTTTCTCCGATAAGCGAGGCACCCGAAGATGCCGTGGAGGGCCTCAATAAGTTAAATGCGCTTGGAGAAGTCCATTACAACCAGTTTTATCTTTCCGGTGAAGGAAGAGGCATTACTTTGAATGAAACTCTCGGCCCCAATGAAAAATATGCTATGGATTTTATCGAACTTATTCAATTTTATTACGCCAATCTTTTTTACCAGAACCCTCGGATTGAACCTAATGTTAAGTTAACTCTTTTCTACCTCGCCTTTATGTTTTACGGATTTAAAACATTAGTTTTTACTAACTTCCTTATTATGTTTTTAACCATTGTTATCTTGGGTATAGATTTTTACGCGGCATTTCCGATTATGATATTTTTCTTACTTTTCTATTTCTTTGCCT
>MNVP01000027.1 GCA_001871815.1 Candidatus Omnitrophica bacterium CG1_02_40_15 | reverse complement strand
GCTTTTATGGAATGATGCAAGGTGTTTAGCTCATAAACATCTTTAACACCGTTGTCAAAAACACCTGTGCATTCCTTTAAGGCCAATTGATGCGTTTTTTGGTCAAATGCATAAATTTTCTCGCCTGTTTTAACCTCTGTTATTTTTTTAAGGCCAGCTTCTGTCATAATCATAGAAGAAGTGCTCAAACAATTCATGTAGGCCTCGTTATTGTAGCAGACGTAAACCAATTTATGGCCCCTTTCCAATGCTCCTGAAAGCGACTGCAGGCCTATGTCGTATGTGCCGCCGTCTCCGCCAAAAGCAACAAACTTTATCTCTTTTGTAATCTTGCCTTTTTTCTTAAGGGCTCTGTAAGCTGTCTCTACCCCGCTCATTGTGGCAGCAGCATTCTCAAAGGCATTATGTATAAAAGGTGTTTTCCACGCGGTAAAAGGATAAATCGTTGTAGCTACTTCCAGGCATCCTGTTGCTGAGCCTGCTACCACGTAATCCTTTGTGCCCATTAAAACCTGGCGCACTATTATTGAAGCTCCGCATCCTGCGCAAAGCCTATGTCCACCTGAAAGCCTTTCTGGAATCTTTGCAAGTTCTTTTATATTTGCCAATGTATAGTCACCTCTGAATTTACTATTCCAACATACATGATTTCCCTACTCCCTTGAACCCAGATAATTTATGGGGTTAGAAACTTTTTTATTTTTTAATGCTACACCTAGATCAAAATAAGCTTTCTTTATATCATCAGGAAATATATCTCTCCCGCCCAAGCCGTATATATAATTTGTTACTAAAGGCCTTATGCCTGAATCATACAATGCAGCTTTAATCTCAGTATAAAGAGGCCCGCCTTCCGCTGAGAATGATTCTGCCCTATCAAGCACAGCTACTGCCTTTATATTTTTAAGCGCTACTAGAATCTTTTCTCTAGGAAACGGCCTGAAAACTCTTGGCCTTAATAATCCAGCTTTTATGCCCTGGCCCCTTAATTCATCTATAACCCCTCTTGAAGTGCCTGCTGTAGACGATAATGCAATTACAGCAATATCAGCGTCTTCTAATTTATAGGTATCTATAAAATCATATTTTGTTCCGAATGTTTTTTCGAATTCTTTAAACAATTCTGGCAATATTTTCAGCACACCCTTCATAGACTCTGATTGCTGGCGTTTGTGCTCAAAATAATAATCTTGCAGATCCAAAGGCCCATATGTTACAGGATTGTCAACATCCAGAAGAGGATGAGCCGGCTTATATTCTCCTACAAATTCCTTTACTTTATTTTCTTCAAATAATTGGACTCCTTCTACAGCATGGCTTGTTATAAAACCATCTTGACAAACCATTACAGGTAAAAGAATATCCTTATGTTCTGCAATCCTAACAGCAAGTATTGTATTTTCATACGCTTCCTGGCCGCTTTCGCAATAAATCTGTATCCAACCTGAATCCCTCGCGCCCATTGTATCAGAATGGTCGCAATGAATATTAATCGGGCCTGAAAGCGCCCTATTGACAACAGGCATTATTATAGGGAGCCTGAGCGAAGCTGCAATGTAAACTATCTCCCACATTAGCGCAAGGCCATTTGCAGAAGTAGCTGTCATTGTTCTTGCGCCAGCTGCTGAGGCTCCAACGCACGCGCTCATGGCGCTGTGCTCTGATTCAACAGGTATCATCTCTGTCGAGACCTGGCCATTCGCTACATAATTTGCAAAATACATCACTATCTCTGTCTGAGGAGTAATAGGGTATACTGCTACAACATCCGGATCTATCTGCTTCATCGCAGTAGCTACTGCCTGGTCGCCTGTTAATGGAATTTTTTTAGATTTCGTTTGCGCCATATTATTCCTTTTTCATATCAATGCATTTTACAGGGCAGACTGACGCGCAAATACCGCAGCCCTTACAATGTTCGTAGTCAAAACCTACCATCTTACTGTCTTCTACCTTTATAGAAGAATCCGGGCAGTATATCCAGCAGAAAAGACAATTAATGCACTTTTTATCATTTTTTTCAGGCTTGAATGTACGCCATCCACCTGTCTTATATTCCTTAGCGTTTCCTGCTTCTAGTATTAACCCGCCTATTGGTATTTCTTCCCAGGATTTTTTCTTCTCAGCCAGATGCATAGTCACCTCTGAATTTTACCACTGCTGTTTCGCTTTGCGAAATAAAGCAACAGGGGGTAAAATTAGCTAAGGAATTCATGTTTTATTACTGCTTTAACCTAATCTTAATTCGCTATATGCACGCTTAATACCTTCGATATTCGCCTTTGTTTTTTCTTCGCCTAACTTTTTAACAAACTTTGCCTTTACTATCTCGCTCACCTCATCTATCGAGACAATAGTATTTACCTTTAAAAAAGCACCAAGCATAGGCATGTTAGGCATGGGAATCTTTAATGTTTCAAGCGCAATTTTTGTAGCATCCACTGTGCCTACCTTGCCATGCTTGAAATTAACGATCTTTCTTATATCCTCAGGGGATTTTTCCGTATTCACAAGCAATACCCCGTTATCTTCCAGGCCTTCTGTTACATCCACGCCGCCTAAAAGGGTAGGGTCTATAACAATAACTACATCAGGTTTCCTGACAGAACTATGCACATAAATAGGCTCGTCGCTAATCCGGGTAAATGCTTTCATGGGCGCGCCCGCCCTTTCAGGCCCGTACTCAGGAAACGCCTGTATGTACTTACCTATATCAAGAGCTGCTTCACCAAGAAACTGTGAGGCTGTCTTTGCGCCTTGTCCGCCTCTTCCATGCCACGCAACTTCTACCATTGACATAATTACCCTTACTCTGCTCTCTCCCATAAATAGGAGAGAGTATATTTTAAAAAACGTCTTTTTATTGTATAACCCTAGTCTTGATTTGTCAAGTTCGATTAGATACAGGAAGTCTTCCCTCAATAGCCCTTATGAGAGTGGCTTGGTCAGCGTATTCAAGGTTACCGCCTACAGGAATACCATACGCAATGCGGCTTATTTTAATCTTTAATGGCTGAATAGCCTCTGAAAGATACAATGCCGTAGTTTCTCCTTCTGCATTTGAATCCATAGCAAGTATTATTTCCTTTACCTTGTCCTCTTTGATGCGGGTTATAAGCTCTTTTATTCGCAATTCCTCAGGCCCTATCCCTTCCAATGGAGATATAACTCCAAAAAGAACATGGTAAGCGCCCTTATATCTGCCTGATTTTTCTATGAGTATTAAATCCGTTGGCTCTTCTACAACGCAAACTATAGTTTTATCTCTTCTTGGGTCATTACAGATAGAGCAGGTTTCTGTTTCACTTAGATTCCCGCAAATTTTACAAAACCTGACTTCCTCTTTTACCTTGCGTATCACGGAAGAAAATTTTACCATTTCATCTGCGGGCGACTTCAAGACGTAAAAAGCCATCCTTTCGGCAGTCTTTGCGCCTATGCCCGGCATTTTCTTAAAACAATCTATTAATTCCTGCATGGATTTTGTATAAGCGCTCAAATGGATAGCCACCTTTGAATTTTGCCCCTGCCGTTTTGCTTCACAAAACGAAACAGCAGAGGCAAAATTGGTTAAGGAATTAACCGTTCCTTGTAGTTTTAAAAATCCTGCCGCCGAATATATTCAAAGCGGAATCTATCGCAGGCTCTTTGGTTTTCAACCCTCCCTTTATTTCATTATTATCAGGCGCAGGCTCTTTAAGCTTTCTATCAGTTGCTATAAAATCCATTTTTACAGGCGTATCCATTATCTGCGAAAGCGCCTGCTCTATAGCATCTTTATTGTTCTTTCCTTCAAGCACTTCCCTGTGAAAGTTAAGCTCTTTAGGAAAACCTATGATTACAGTGTTTCCTTTCACAGAATCAGGTTCTCCTTCTGCAAGATATGAAGATATAGACATCCTTTTAACAGCCATTGCCTTTACAAGTATTGGCCAGGCATCTTTAACTCTAACTATATCTATTAATGTGTGAGCGCCGCTGTTTTGCTCGGAGCCAGAGGTTTTCGGGTTTTTAGTATTTTCAGAAACAGGAAAAATCTTTTTAAAAAAAGATTTTTCCTGGGGAACAGCTTTAACTTCGGATTTTTGAATATGCGCTTGAACAGGCTGAGGCTTTGGCCTTTCATTAACATTGCTCCCTGCGCCTTGCAATTTCGAAAGTATCTCTTCTATTGAAGCAATAGACTCTCTGGAAGCAAGCTTTATCATTGAAAGCTCAAAAACTATTCTTTCAGGAAGAAGCTGTTTTATCATCCTCAGGCCGCTGGAGATAACGTTTATAATATAAAATATATCACCTTGCGTAAGTAAATTTGCCTGTTTTTTAACTCTGTCTATAGAATCTTTGGGCAGGCAAATTATCTCGTCTGATTCGATACCTGATTTTACGATCATTATATTCCTGAAATGCTCCAGAAGTTCCAGGAGAAATTGTTTTGTGTCTTTTCCTGAATTCAATATTTCACCCACTAGATGGAGGCTCGCTTTTGTATCTTTATTAATAATTAACTCTGCGCTTCTAAATAACGTTTCCTGATCTATCATCCCAAGAGACGCTATAACATCCTCCAAGCGGACCTTTCCTTTAGCAAAAGACGCTATCTGGTCAAGTATACTCTCTGCGTCGCGCATACTTCCGTCAGATGCCTTTCCGATATATAAAAATGCGTCCTCGTCTATATTCAAATTTTCAAGCTTAGCCACCTCATGGAGCTTCGCTATTATATCTTTAATCTGTATGCGCCTGAAATCAAACCTCTGGCACCTGGAAAGTATGGTCGGAAGGACCTTGTGCGGCTCTGTGGTTGCAAATATAAATTTAACATGCATGGGCGGTTCTTCCAGAGTCTTTAAAAGAGCATTGAACGCCTCTGTGGTAAGCATATGCACTTCGTCTATTATATATATCTTGAAACGGCCTTTTGAAGGAGAAAACTTTACTGTCTCCCTCAAATTTCTGATCTCGTCTATGCCGCGGTTGGAAGCCCCGTCTATTTCTATCACATCCATGCTGGAGCCAGCCGTTATTTCTTTACAGAGGGTGCACGTATTGCATGGCTTTATAGAAGGGCCTTTTTCACAGTTCAAGGCCTTAGAGAATATCCTGGCAGTAGAGGTCTTGCCTATGCCTCTGGGGCCTGTAAATAAATAAGCGTGGTGAAGCCTGTCCATTGAAATAGCATTCTTAAGGGTGGTAGTAATATATTCCTGCCCTACTATCTCGTCAAAATCCTGAGGCCGCCATTTACGCGCAAAAGGTAAATATCCCATATATTAAAATTTTATCATAGATTACGAAGAAAAGAAACTACAAAAATATACTGATTCCCAACGGCTTTGAGCAAGGTAAAGTTAAATTCTTTTCCTGCTAAACTTTTAATTTCATCTATAGAAGACTTTTTAAGTATGCAGTACGTGACAGGTTGTTTTTTCAAGAATTCTACCAGTTCCTCTTTTGAATGGAAATAAGGTATAGGATGAAGACTGAAAAAATTATCTTCGGTAGAATGGATATTTACAACAGCTACTGGTTTATCTGTATAATATCTTACGCCTCTTACAAAAGGCTTTGAGCAGAGAATATAACTTTCTACTTTGTAATTTTTCAACAAATATTCTGCTGACAATTTGGAAGAAACATATGGGTCTATATATGAATGCATAAACAAAATAACCCATAAAACCACAAATATTGAAAATGCCAAAAGATAGCTATTTCTTTGTATCTTTGGCTCCAAAGACATCTTATTGCATACAAAATTCCCTGTAATAATGGCGAGCGCAGGAAATAAAGGCAAGATATAACTAGATAATTTAGAATGAGCTGGCTGGAATATACAAAAAACAACAGATATCCAGCAGGCTAAAAAAACATTAATAGCGCTAAAATCATGCTTAAGATTTCTAAAAAAATATATCATGGCCATCAACACAAATAAGCTCCATGGAAACATATAAGCTATCATGGAAAACAGGTAAAAATACCATGTATCATACCTTTTATGTTCAGCCTCAATAATTCTCCTGAAGTGGTCATTATAAAAAAACTCGTGCGTAAAATCGTGGCCATATTTCTGTATCATAATTATATACCATGGAAGAGATATCCCTAAGAAAACAATAACCCCCCATAATGAATATCTGCATAACAGAAATTTTAAATCATTTTTTACCAGCAAAAATAAAACTATGGTTAAGAAAGAGATTAAAAAACCTATGGGCCCTTTAGTTAAAACAGCTAATCCTGAAAAAATAAAAAACAACAGAATACCCAGCATCTTCTTTTCGCGGCAAGAATATCCCCAGAAAAATGAAACAAGCGCCAGCAGGATAAAAACCGTAAAAATCATATCTGTAAAAACTGTCCTTGCAAGCCCTATATAAAAACCTGCAGACATTAAGATAAAGGCTGACATAAACGCTTTTTTATTGTCTCTGAATCCCAGCACGGCTAAAAGATATACAGCTATTACTCCAAGTATCGCAAATAAAGCCGGGAAAAACCTTGCTCCAAAACTAGATACCCCGAAAAGCATGAAAGCGAACCACAAAAGCCAGTATAAAAATATCGGTTTTTCAAACTGCGGCTCATCAAATAGATAAGGCGTAACCCAACTATGATGTTTGGCCATTTCCTTTGCTGTCTGAGCATAAAAAACCTCATCTGGGCTTGTAAGGCTCAAAAGGCTGTTGCCAAGCATAAAAAATAGGTAGGATAAAAATATTAATACTACTATATGTCTTGTTTGTTTGGTTATCTTAATCATAAACTGACTAGTTTCTTTGCGTAAATATAAATTGTTATATCTTTATCGAGTATATGTTTAAAGTATGATCTAGTAACAGCGTATATTAGATTAAAACCATTTGCTTTAAAAAATTCTCCTGCCTCTTTAGACATAGTCGAAAGATGCATTCCCTTTATTTTAAACATTGCAATGTAGTCAATGAAAGCGGAAATAAGCCTGGAACCAATACCTTTTTTTCTGAATTCTTTTGAGATGTTTATATGCAAGATAGCAGGATATTCTAAAGAAAAATCAGGATCATTGAATTCGCCCTTTAAAAAACTGGTAAAACAATTTTTAAGGTACTTGGCGTTTTTCTTTTTTAATAAAACGCCTTTTACCATGGCCTTAAAAAATAACTTTGGGTTTATTCTAAGTATAGAAATAGCTTTTAGCCTGGGTTCATCTTTCGCACCTATCAGGTAACCAACTACATTTCCATTATATTCTGCAACAAAACATGATTCAGGCTCATAATCAGTAAAATATGACGTAAGAAAGCCCGCAAGGATCTCTTTATCGCTAAAAAATACACTTGCGGATTCTCCCATAAAAGCTGTTTCCCATGCAATATCTCTTATAGCTTGCCTATCTTCTTTTTTATACTTCCTTATGACAATATCTTGCATTATTTATTTTAAATATAACGTACGCCAGCTTGTTTCATCTAAAGGTAAATCATTCGGATGGGTCCTGGCGCATGTTAAAATACGGCCAGGGTTTCCAAGTAGATTAAAAGGAATCTTTAGGATTAATGTGTGATTCTGCGTTTCAAGTTCTATGTCTTTAACCTGTAGAAGCTGTTTTTTATCTCTAACATGTAACCCAAGAGTATCTATTGTAATAGATATCTTTGGCATCTCGCTAAAATCAATTTTATTATTATAGCCAAGAAGAAAAATAGAAACGCCTAAGTCTTTTTCTATCTTTTTTCTGAGCTCAAGCCTTATAAGCAATTTATTATCTATGGCTGCGTAAGCAATATCAGGCGTAATGCTCTTTTCTGCATCTTTTTTATGTTCGGGATCCATTTCAATATTTATAGGGCCCTCTATATCCTGCCACATAAGTTCTCTAGAGCTTTGCTTATTCAGTCTAATAATAGGAAAATCGCCAAATAGTTCATTACTACGGCAAAATGTAAAAAGATATTTCGGGTTATATTGAATTTGGCTCTTATAAAAAGATATAGTATCATGTTTTGTCTTTATTTCTTCATGGGTTAATACCAGGTTATACCATTTCATGCTGCTATTAGTTAATAAATCAGGTTTTTTTCAATTCTAGTTCAGGATGATACCCCCGAGGCATAGGCCAACGCGCAACATGTATAATATAAGGAAAAATCTGCGGAGATTCAATTCTCCCTTCTAAATTCCACAAAGCAACTTGTAAAAATAGATATAACGACCTGCGGTCCCTATTTACATCCCCAGGATGAGAGATGAAGATCTTTGTTGGCTTAAAATCTAATATTATTTTCTCTATATCCTTAAGAATGCTTTCTCCCACGTAAGGGGCATTCATAGACATTGCCTCGCGATAAGAAACTTTCGATACCTTTGTAAATAAACCTTTGTATGGAGTTACATTCCCCCAGTATTTAGTAAATATCTCCAATGTGCCGAAATCAGGGTAACCTAAAAAAATAATATTCTCTGGTCTTACCCCCAAAGAAACCATAGCCCACATGGTTTCTCTTCTTCTCACCTCACCCATATGCAAGAACTCGCCTTTTCTAAAGGTAATTCTTTTTTCATATACAATAAACGATAACTCATTGCTATCTCCGTTCGTATAGCATACAACCTTAACTTTTGCATTTTTTTTCAAAGCCTTCTCTATAACGCCGCACGCGCCTATGGCTTCATCATCAGGATGCGGGGCAAGGATCAAGATTTTATCGTTTTCATTAAAACTGATTTCATTTACCGCCGCCTCTTCCGCAAATGCAGGAAAACGTAAGCCTAAAAATATACTAAAAATTACAATAGAGATTATTCTGCGCATTATTTTTTACTGAGGAAAAGAATGAGTTTACCTAATAACCATATGAAAAATAGAAGGATGACGGCGCTCAACACAAAGCGTAAAACAAAAGCTATTAAAAGGAGCAGAGGGAAAAGCAAAAACCCCAGGCTTGCGAGTACGCCGACTAATATTAAGAATACTATCCCTATAAAGAATTCTTTCATATCATCTGCCCTTAAATAATCTGATATACTCCCAGATTTTTATGGACACAACTACTATAACTGTGGTTACTATAGAAACTATCTCTTTTCGTATCCAGAAAGGTTTTAATGATATATATTTATTAAGCTTTAATAAATAATCAAACCTCGGAAAATATTTAGAGGTAAATTTACAATATTCTTTATACTCCTGGCCAAATCTCTCCGAAAGGATATTCTCTTCTTTTTTCATCTGAGGAATATATATCAATAAAAAGATAACTCCGAATAAGAAAAAAAACCATAGCTCTAACAACATCATAACAACCCCCGTGCCTATAATAAATGTCCCGAAATACATGGGGTTTCTGATAATAGCATATGGGCCGTCTTTAACCAGGTTCTTTCCATTAGAGCATTTTTCTTCTTTATACCCTCTTGCTGAAATGCGGAATAAAAAACCAAATAAGATAAAACCCATACCCACTACATCCAAGGCCTTATCCAAAACCCCATATTTCCAGTGAGGAAACACATAGTTGGAAAACAAAATAATTGCGCCTAGCCCTAAAAACATAAGCGCACCCTGTATCTTTATGCGGATTTTCATATGGTTCATGGCGGAGAGGCAGGGATTCGAACCCTGGGTACCTTTCGGTACACATGCTCTCCAGGCATGCGCGCTAAACCGGGCTACGCGACCTCTCCGTATTCTATTTATAAGAATAATTGTTTCCAAAAAGACCAGTAAAAAAATTTTGTTTTTTCGTAAATATCGGAAATAAAACCTATAAAAAACACATCTCTGAAAAAAAGGCTCATTATAAGAAAAACTATAACAAGATTAACAATATAGATAAAAGATATTGAAGAGAAATACCCTGTCTTTATAAGATCTGATTGTTTTTGCCTGATGCTTTCTGCTGTATAGGCCAGGTGAAACATTAATGTAAATCCTATCAAGAATATAAAAATGCCGGAATATTTCGTTATGTCAATAAAAAAAGATAAGATAAAATAAACTATGGCTATGATAACCGTATAGACAGGTATCATATACGGCGCCAGTATAACAAAAAAATTAGGCGTAGTGGTTTTTACGCTGCCCTCTTTGCTTGAGACTTTCATTTTACTTGCTTTGCCGCCTGAACAGACTGTAGCGAATGCGTGCATGGATTCATGGCCAAATACATACAGAAAATCCAGCCTGAACAATAATAGGTGTATAATGGAGTACATAAGAGAACCTGAAATAAAATATAACCCTGATTTTGAGACATCCTGTATGCTAAATATGCCATTATAAAAACTAATAGTGGCTATCACACAAATCGGTATTAGCAATATACTGATAATAAAACGCAATATTATCATTTTGTAATCCTTTCTCTACCGCCCATGTATGGCCTTAAGACTTCTGGAATGACAACGCTTCCGTCCTTTTGCTGGTAATTCTCAAGTATACACACAACAGTCCTGGCCATTGCAATGCCGGAACCATTCAGCGTATGGACATATTCCGTGGTTCGTCGTTCGTTACTCGTTGTTCGTTTAAATTTTATATTCGCCCTGCGGGCCTGAAAATCCGTAAAATTGCTGCAGCTTGAAACCTCTAAATTTTTCTCTATCCCGGGAGCCCACGCTTCAATATCATAACATTTACTCGCGGCAAAACTTATGTCTCCTGTAGCAAGCATGATCACCCTGTAGGGTAAGCCTAATTTTTGGAGCACTGTTTCAGCATTTACCAATAATTTCTCCAGTTCATCAAAAGACGTTTCAGGTTTAACAAATTTTACCAGCTCCACCTTATCAAACTGATGCACCCTCATCAGACCCTTAGTATCTTTTCCATAAGACCCTGCCTCGCGCCTGAAACACGCAGTATACGCAGTGTAATATACCGGCAGCTCTGATTCTTCCAGGACATCATCTCTGTGGATATTTGTAACAGGCACCTCTGCTGTCGGTATAAGAAACAGGTCGTCATCTTTTAACTTGTACATATCTTCTTCGAGTTTTGGAAGCTGGCCTGTGCCTGTCATGCTAGCTCTATTTACAAGGAAAGGGGGAAATATCTCTTTATATCCATGATGATTTGTATGAAGATCCAGCATAAAATTAATAAGGGCTCTTTCAAGCAATGCCCCTAACCCTTTAAAAAGGCAAAAACCTGATCCTGATATTTTTGAAGATCTTGGAAAATCAAGTATGTCCAGGTCTCCACCTATTTCTATATGAGTTTTTGGCTTAAAATCAAACTTCCTAGGTTCCCCCCATTTTTTAATTTCCTTGTTGTTTTCAGGACTTCCTATAGGCACTGAATTATGGGGTATATTTGGGATATAAAGCATTAAATTGCCTAATTTTTTATCAATTTCATCCACTTTTATATCTAAATCACCTACTTTTTGGGATAATACCTTCATTTTGTAAATAATTGCCTTATCTGGCTTACCTTTCTTGGAAATAGCATTTTTTTCTGCCTTTAAACCTTCAACCTCTACCAAGATTTTTCTTCTTTCGCTATCCAGATCAAGAACCTCTTGTATATCAAGTTTGATGTTCCTGTTTTTTATAGAAGCTCTTACTATATCTGGGTTTTCTCGTATAAATTTAATATCTAGCATGCTTCTCCTTTTATTGTAGGGACAACACAATGTGCTCTGTCCCTACCCTTTAATTACGCCGAGTGGACGCATACGGGCAACTTTTGTTGACAATCCTGCGCCATGCACTGCGTCCACAACTTCACTTACATCTTTATATGCCTCTGGCGCTTCTTCAGCCAGCGTAGATCTGGTTTTCGCCCTAATTATTATACCACTTTTATTAAAAAGTTCCTTATCAATATTTCTTCCTGCACAAGCCTTGATAGCGTTTGAACGAGAAAGGCGTCTTCCTGCGCCATGGCATGTGCTGCCGAATGTCTCTTCCATAGAGCCTATTGCGCCAGCCAATACATAAGAAACCGTACCCATATCTCCTGGGATAATAACAGGTTGCCCAGCCTCTTTGTATGCATCAGGTAAATCAGGATGGCATGGAGGAAACGCTCTGGTAGCGCCTTTTCTATGCACGCATAAAATTTTTTCTTTGCCGCCTGCTTTATGTTTTTCCATCTTAGCAATATTGTGCGCCACATCATAAACAAGTTTTAATCCAAGAGAGCTCCAGCTTTTATTAAAAACCTTCTCAAAAACATTTCTTGCCAAATACATCAGGCATTGCCTGTTTACCCAGGCATAATTTGCAGCGCATTTCATACTGGCTAAATAAGCTTTCCCTTCCGGAGAATTTACAGGCGCGCACGCCAACTGCCTGTCAGGCACATTTATACTGTATTTACCTAAACAGCTGACCATGCTTTTAACATAGTCATCGCATATCTGGTACCCAAGGCCCCTTGAGCCAGAGTGAATCATCATTGTAACCTGGCCTTTGAATAAACCAAACGCATCCGCTTTCTTCTCGTCATATATCTCATCTATAACTTGAATTTCTAAAAAATGATTTCCTGAACCAAGCGTACCAGACTGGTTTTTGCCCCTCTCGTACGCCCTTTTTGAAATAATAGAAGGGTCAGCTCCTTCTATCGATCCTTTATCTTCTGTAAATTCCAGATCTTCTTTTACGCCATAACCTCTTTTTACAGCCCATCCTGCGCCTTTTAAAAAAATCTCTTCTTCCTCTTTAGCGCTCGCTTTTATATCTCCGCTTGACCCAACCCCTGATGGAATATTATTAAACAATTCATTTACCAGGATTTGCAGTTTGGGCTTTAAATCATCCAGTGTCAAATCGCTGCGCATAAGCCTTACGCCGCAGTTTATGTCGTAGCCTACTCCGCCTGGCGAAATAACTCCTCCGATATCAGGATCCGTCGCTGCGACGCCTCCTATAGAAAAACCATAGCCCCAGTGAATATCAGGCATGGCAAGCGAATATCTTACTATGCCTGGCAAAAATGACACATTAGCTACTTGTTCAAGCGCTTTATCATTAAGAATTCCTGGGAGAAGCGACTCATTCGCATAGATGAGGCCGGGAACTTTCATTCCTGGTTTGTAGGATGGGGGGATTTTCCAGCGGAAATTGTCCAGCTTTTCTAATTTACCTTGCCAGGCCTGGGCCATAGTTAAACATCAAAAATAATAGTGCAGTTAAAACCATCTGCAGTTTCTTCTATTTTGAGATTGTGAAAAGTAACTGCCTTTATTTCTGTGTAGAGATTGCTCTGGTAAAGGCCTATATTAACGCCGTTTGTTTCAGCTTTTATGCCGCTGTTATTTAAACTCGATATCTTAAAATTATTGAAATATATTTTTTCTCTATTGAAGATATACAAAAGCTCTGATAACCAACTGACTAATATCTCTTCAAGATTGTCTGTATTTTTACTTATCTCTATCTTTTTTTCAATCTTCGAGCCCTGCGCCTTGTATTCTTCTCCTGCTATGACAGCGAACATGCCTATGGCTGCATTTTCGAATAATTCTGTAAGGGTAGAGCCCCATGCCTTTATACCTACATCAGCAGTATGATCAATGAATTCAAAAGGCTTCATAAAATTTGGTGAGCCACCCGTGACTCGAACACGGCACAGCTACCTTAAAAGGGTAGTGCTCTACCAGATGAGCTAGTGGCCCACTTATTTATACCAGTTCTTTTTCTTTATTTGCCAGGAGTTCGTCTATCTTTTTTGTATATTTTTCTGTCAGTTTTTGTATTTCGTCGTGGCCTTTAAACTTTGCATCTTCTGTAATTTGTTTGAAAGATTCTAACTTATCAACAGCTGCCATCGCGTCTCTCCTGACAGTCCTTATAGAAACTCTTCCCTGCTCTGCAATCTTATGTAAAATCTTTTTTAATTCTTCTATTCTCTCTCTTGTAAGCGTTGGTATTGATATCCTTATAATCTTTCCGTCATTGACAGGCATGATACCAAGTTCTGATTTCAATATAGCCTTTTCAATCGCAGAGAGATTCCCTGCATCCCATGGATGTATTGTAATAAGCCTTGGCTCAGGAATTGATATGGTCCCAACCTGTTTTATGGGCATGTGAGTGCCATAACATTCTACCATCACGCCTTCTATAATTCCGGAATTTGCGCGGCCTGTGCGGATCTCTGAAAATTCTCTTACAGTGGATTCTATTGTCTTTTTAAGTTTTTCTTCTGTATCGTGTATATGCTTTTGCAATGGCTCCATAGGTTATCCTCCTTTTTTGCAATTAACAAACAATGGTGCCTATTTTATCACCAATCAAAACTCTTTTTATATTGCCTTTTTTCGTAAGATTAAAAACTATGATGGGGAGTTTATTATCCATACAAAGGCTTACTGCGGTTGCGTCCATAACCTTAAGCCTTCTTTTGAGAACCTCTATATACTTAAGGGTTTTGAACTTTTTAGCGGATTTATCCTTCTTTGGGTCTGCGGAATATACCCCGTCGACCTTTGTGGCTTTAAGTATAACATCAGCGCCTATTTCTATGGCCCTGAGGCTGGCAGCCGTGTCTGTAGAAAAATACGGATTGCCTGTACCTGCCACAAATATCACTACCCTATTTTTTTCAAGATGCCTTACAGCCTTTCTCCTTATATACGGTTCAGCCAGCTCCTGCATGTCTATAGCTGTCTGGACACGCGTAAAAACCCCTGCTTTTTCAAGGCTATCCTGCAGCGCTAGGCCATTTATAACAGTTGCGAGCATGCCCATATAATCAGCAGTAATCCTGTCAACTCCCTGGCCTTGGGCAGTGGATCCTCTATAAATATTCCCCCCGCCTATTACAATAGCAATTTCTACCCCAAGCTTTTTAACATCTTTTATTTCTTCAGCAATAGAACGGGTTACCTCCGGGTCTATGCCATAACCCTGTTTGCCCTGCAGCACTTCGCCGCTCATCTTCAGCACCACTCTTTTATACGCTGATTTTTTCTGTGTCATTTTATATCTTCGCCTACCTGAAATCTTACGAACCTGCGGATTAATATATTCTCCCCTATTTTTCCTATAAGCTCGTTCAGGTAGTCTTTTATGGTTATCTTGTCGTCCTTAACAAAAGGCTGGTCTAAAAGGCAAACCTCTGAATAGAATTTTTCCAGTTTTCCCTGGACTATTTTTTCGATAATATTCTCAGGCTTATTCTTAACGCTTTCTTTTAAAACATTTTTTTCTCTTTCCAGGATATGGCCCGGCACTTCTTCGCGAGACACATAACTCGGAGATGTAGCTGCAACATGCATTGAAACATTTTTTACAAACTGCTTGAAATCCTCGTTTCTGGCGACAAAATCGGTTTCGCAGTTTACTTCTAAAAGTACGCCTATCTTGCTATTTGAATGTATGTATGACCCTATGACGCCTTCTTTGGCGCATCTGCCGGCTTTTTTAAACGCTACTATCTGGCCTCTTTTTCTCAATATATCAGTTGCTATCTCCATGTCTCCGCTCGACTCCTCCAGCGCCTTTTTGCAATCCATCATAGGCGCGTTGGTCTTTTCCCTTAATTTTTTTATTAAATCTGTAGCTATTGCCATATCAATATACCTCTTTCTATTTTTATTCGCTTTTTGAAAATTGCGGTTTATAACTTTTTTTCTTAACGGGTTTTATCCTCTTTTCCTCTTTATCCTTAATAGGCACTTCCTTTATCGCTTCAACAAGTTTTTCTGATTTTTCTTTATCCTTGATTTCCTTTGTGTCTTCTTCTTCCTGAAGCCTTGCTAATTCTGCGATATTGGATTCGTCGAACTGCTTTCTGCCTTCCACAATGCTATCTGTAATAAGCCCTGTCAAAAGTTTTATTGAACGCATTGCATCGTCATTTGCAGGTATAGGATAATCGATTAGGTCAGGGTTGGCATTCGTATCTATTATAGCCACTATGGGTATGCCAAGTTTCCTGGCTTCTTTTACCGCAATATCCTCTTTTTTAGCGTCCACGATAAAGAGCGCACCCGGCATCTTCTTCATGTTGACTATACCCTGCAGGTTCTTTTTTAATTTATCCATCTCTTTTGTAAGTATTGCCTTTTCCTTCTTGGTAATGGCGCTAAAGGTGCCATCTTTCTGCATAATTTCAATTTTTTCCAAGCGTTTGATGCTGTTGCGTATGGTTTTAAAATTGGTCAGCGTGCCTCCTAACCATCTGTCTTTTATATAATACATGCCTGAGCGCTGGGCCTCCGCTAATATAAGGTCCTGAGCTTGGCGTTTTGTGCCTACAAAAAGGATTGCCTCTCCTTTTGATGCAATGTCTTTTACAAAATCCCTTGCCTCATTCAGGAAACTTACTGTCTTTTCAAGATCTATTATATAGATATTGCTTCTCTTTCCGAATATAAACTTCTTCATTTTTGGGTTCCATCTGCTCACGTGATGGCCAAAATGAACCCCCGCTTCCAGCAATTGTTTAATTAACTCTGTGTCCACATTTCCTCCTTATAAATAAACTGTTCTAGTAGGGGGCGGTTTCAAACCGCTCCCTACACAAGTGATATATTATATAATATCATTTCTTCTATTTCAAGCTATTTTTCATTTTGGCCTGGGCTTAAATTGGAGCTCGTAGAGGTGCTTATAAACGCCTGATTTCTGCAATAATTCGCTATGAGTGCCTGTCTCTATAATCCTTCCTTCTTCAAACACCACTATTTTATCCGCGTGCTCTACTGTAGAAAGCCTATGAGCGATTACAAATACAGTCCTGTTAGCCATCAGCTTGTTAATAGCATCCTGAACCAGTTTTTCTGATTCAGTATCCAGTTGGCTCGTAGCTTCATCAAGTATAAGTATAGGAGGATCTTTAAAAAGCGCTCTGGCAATAGCTATCCTCTGCTTTTCTCCACCTGACAGCTTAATACCCCTGTCTCCTACAATAGTTTCGTAGCCCATTGACATTTTCATAATAAAATTATGGGCATTCGCCGCCTTGCCAGCTCCTATTACATCCTCTATATCTGCATTAGGCTTTCCAAATGCAATATTATTTCTTACAGTATCATTAAAAAGTATCGTCTCCTGGCTGACAGTTCCGATATGCCTACGCAAAGACTCTATTGTAAAATCCCTTATATCTTTGCCGTCAATAAGAACGGATCCTTTCCCTGGATCGTAAAACCTTGGCAGTAAATTTACAAATGTGGTCTTGCCTGCGCCGCTCATTCCAACTATAGCAAGAACCTGGCCTTTTAAAAGCCTTAGATTAATCCCATTCAATATAACCCTGCCTTGATTATATGAGAAATTTATATCTTTGAATTCAATTGAATCTTTAAAGTCAATGAGTTTTGTCGCATCTTTCTTATTTTTTATTGTTATCTCACTGTCCAGAACATTAAAAACCCTTGTTATCGCGGCCATTGCCTGAAGGTTTATGCCGTATAGATTTGAAAGCCTCTTAAGAGGCTTAAGAAGGGAAAGCAATGCTGCCAGAAACGCTATAAACGCTCCCGCGCTTAAACGCCCTTCCACCACATCTTTTCCGCCACACCATAATACAACACCCACGCATATTATCCCTACAAATTCTCCGAGCGGGCTTATAATCGCTATGCGTTTGACTGATTTAATCATCATCTTGAAATATCTATTATTATAAGCCTTAAATTTTTCTTTCTGATACTTCTCTGCCAGAAAAGATTTCACTATGCCTATACCATATATTGTCTCGAAAAGGAGTGAGTTTATATCAGACATGCTCTCCTGAGTGGATGTGCTGATTTTCCTTAATCTATTGCCTATTTTTATTACAGGGAATGTTATTAGCGGAAATATAATTATTGTAACTAATACAAGCCCCCATGATATTGAAAAATAAACCTTTATCCAGATAAGGATAACTATATATATCAGAAGCTGTATCGGTTGTAGTAATAGGTCTGTAAGGCCTTCTGTTATAGAGTTCACTATAATACCTACGTCAAAGGTAACCCTCGAAACCAGTTCCCCTGTTTTCACGCTTGAATAGAAATCATTTGATAGCGCGAGAAGCTTTTCATATATGGCCTGCCTTACATCTTTAAGCACTGACTGGCCAAGTTTATTCATAAGCCATGTTTGAACGAATAAAAACGCCTCTTTTACAAAAAATAAAATAGAAATTATTATAACAATCCAATTGAGTAGCATTGGCTTCGGTACGCTATTTATCTTATCTATAATATGGAGTAAAAAATTCGGGGCATGAGTAGCTCCTGGCAATGCTATATTCTTTCCTGAAAGGATATTATCCACTACAGGTATTATCATGCCCAAGGATATGCCCCCAAGGCCTGAGGAGATAATCATGCATATGACCGCAAAAATCATGATCAACAGATGAGGTTTAACAAATTTTAAAAATCTTATATAGTCTCTCATATTGGAGTTTATTTTATCACTCCAATTGACTTTTGCCAACCTATTTGTTACTATTGTAGGGACAGGACAATGTCCTGTCCCTACAAATACCCTATGAAAAAAATCCGTGTTGGCGTAATAGGCCTTGGAAGGCTTGGTTCAATCCATGCCAAGATCTATTCAACATTAGACAATGTAGAACTTGGCGCTATCTGCGATATTGATAAAAATATAGCTAAATTTGCTGCGGAAATGCTCAAAACAAGCTGGACCGCTGATTACAAGAAGCTTTTAGATAATAATCTAGACGCTGTAAGCATAGTAACTCCCACCATACTTCACTACGAAATAGCCAGATTCTTTCTTCAGAATAAAATCCATGTCCTTATAGAAAAACCTATCTCTAGAACCTTGAAAGAAGCTAAGGATTTAATAAAAATCGCTGCTAAAAACAGCCTCATAATCCAGGTAGGCCATGTAGAAAGATTTAATTCCGCTATTCAGGCAATAGAAAAGCTTTCAAATAAGCCAAGATTCATTGAAATTCACCGCCTTGGCCCATTCACACCCAGAGTAAAAGATGTAGGCGTAGTCCTGGATTTAATGATACACGATATAGACATAGTTTTAGGCCTTACAAAATCAAAGGTTAAAAATATTGACTCTTTGGGCATGAAAATCCTGACAAATCATGAGGATATTGCAAATGCAAGGATCCGTTTTCAAAACGGCACTGTATGCGACCTGACAGCCAGCCGTGTAACAAGCGACAGCATGCGCAAGATAAGAATATTCCAGGACGATTGCTATATTTCTATAGACTATATGACCCAAGAGGCGCTTATCTATAAAAAAATAAACGGCCAGATAGTTTCAGAAAAAATAGATATCCAGAAAGAAGCGCCCCTTCAAAAAGAACTTGCGTCTTTCATAGACTGTGTAGCCAATAATAAAAGGCCCATT
>MNVP01000037.1 GCA_001871815.1 Candidatus Omnitrophica bacterium CG1_02_40_15 | reverse complement strand
ATCCTTCAGTAGTTGGTTATACTTTTTAGGATCGGTTGTTCTCAGATTGGCGGCTTCTTCTGCCGTCATCTCGCCTTCTTGTTTTAAAGGAGGAAGTTCTGTCTCGTGACCCGGTTCTTCGAGGCCCGGCCTCTCAGGTTGCTCGGGTAATTTGGGAGTTAATTCCTCTTCTTCAAACAGATAGGCTTTGGCAATGTTGGTCAGATCTTTCTGGCCAGCATTTTCTGGAGAACAAGCGAAATCCTTAAATTTTTCATAACCTCCTTTCGCTTCAATCTTCTTCTTGAGATTATCTGGGAGAGCATCGTAATCTCTTCTCATTTTTTCTTTGGCTTCTAACACGGCTAATCTCCTTTTTGTTATTATGCCCTCCTTGAAACCAGCCTTTTCCGCATCAGTCATCATCTCATAATCGGGATTTTCTTTTATCAATTCCTCTTCAGAAAGAGGTGGGAGGATTTCCTCCAACTTGTCTTCGAGTTCTTTGACTCGTTTGGCGAGGCGTTGAGCCTCTTTGGCGGACTCAGGAAACTGCCTTCGCAGTCTCGCGAGTTCCTCCGTCTCCTTTTCCGTAAGACCAGACGGAACAGGAGTGGTTTCAGGTTTTCCTTCCTTCCCCGTTTCTTTTGGAGTTTCCTCAACGGGTTCCTTCGAAGTTTGGGGTTTATCTACCATTTTGATTTAGGCCGTCCTGCTTTTCGCAGGGTTTGGCAATTAATTGTTAATAATTTACGAGCCGATTTTCAGTCTTCGGCAATCCTTATTTATTTTTCTTTGCCGCTTTAGCCGCAGCTTTTTCCGCTTTTGCCGGTGTCTCTGGCTTTTTCTTTTCTTCAAGCCCATATTTTTCAATCTGTTCTTTTGTTAAATAGGTTATTCTGGCTCTTAGAATATCTTTTTCATCTTCGGTAACTGCGTCGGCTCCTTTATTCAGAATTTGCTGAAGCATTTTTCCACCGACAAAACCGAATGGTTCCGAGATTGGTTTTGGTTTTTTAGCGTTTGGCATAAATTTAGGTTTTTTGCTAATTGTTTCTAATAACCCGACCTTTAGACAAATTGCCTTAATGTTTTCATCATTTTTTTAACTGACATCTTATACTGCATTTTGTTCGTCTTCTTCCGGATCCACTTTTCGCTTTTGTTGGGATATTTTTTATGCAGTTTTTCGTGCAGGATGGTATCGATTACGTCGCCTTTTTCCGGATTTACCCTGATTCTCTTTTTCTGGTAATCAGTCTCTCCATATCCTTGCATCTTTCTGTCTATTTTACTTACCCAATTTTTATTTTTTTTTTACTTTTTGCGAAGATTCGCCAACCTCCTCTCTTGATTCTATTTTTGGCTTTTAAGGATTCCATCGCCTTCGATGCTTTTTTCTTGGTGGTGTTCAATCTGGGTCTCATTCTTGTTTGTCCTTTCCAGGTTCTTTTTGAAACTCCTCTCTTTTCGGCCGTGCGTCCTTCTGACATAGCGATTGCTTGGGCCTGATTAACGTCTTTAACAATCTCGCCACTCTTTGCTCTTAATTTTCCGGCATAAA
The DNA here is from genome assembly GCA_001871815.1 of Candidatus Omnitrophica bacterium CG1_02_40_15. GTDB lineage: Bacteria > Omnitrophota > Gorgyraeia > Gorgyraeales > Gorgyraeaceae > UBA10183. Next base: position 2,455 of record MNVP01000037.1, on the reverse strand, counting down.
ACAATTTCATCACTTTGGCGGCCTGTTTCGCTCCTATTCCGCCTTTCGAAAGTTTTCCTTGAGTTTTTTTGAATTTCTTTGGCCGGTGGATTTCCATTTGGCCCACTCTTATTTCGCAGAGTTTCTTTGATGCGTATATTTTAGGATAGAGTCCACCGGCACTTCTTCTTATTTTATATCCACCGTTTGATTGTTTGATACAAGGCATAAGTTTATTTAATTTTATAAAATCTCTTTAAGTATAACTCAAGCATTTCTGCGGCCTTTTGTGGAGATTCCAGAAACGCTAAAGTTATTAATGCGTCATTTAACCTCGCTTTTAAAAACATATCTTCTTTGGAATTTAACTCATATTGGGAACTGGCCAAATCTTTTATTATCGCTTCTTTTTCTCCTTGCCAGAATTTTTTAAGTCCTTCTATTGTGATTGGTTGCCCCCCCGATAAAGTTGCTTCCCATCTGTCATAGGTGGATTTAGCGATTGGGCTTAGTTCTTCGTATGTCTTGTGAAGTTTATTCAATACTTCTGTTAATATATTCATAAAAAAGTTTGGCGTAGTTTTATTCTATGATTATTTAGGCGTAATTATTCCTCTTTCTGATTTTAATCGGCTCCCTATTTTGTCATTTTTTAAATCTTCAATATATTTTGAAATATCTTTTGTTAAGCAACTTTCTTTACCTTCATAAGATAATTTATTCGGACACAATTCTGCCATCATCTTTTTCTTTTCTAATTGAACTCCCCCAAAAAATCCTAATAATCCAAAAAGTATAAAGAAAATAAATAGAATTAAAAATTTGATATTCATAAATCCGCTTATTATTATTCTTCTGCGATAAGTTGGCGGCGCCGCCGCTCCATAATTTCTAACAAAAGGCTGTGCCTGATAACTATAATCCATTGTCTTAATATCAATGGCATCTTTTGAAGAAACATCTACAAACGGCTGTCCTTTGTGGGCAAAATCCATTTTCTGTAAGTCAGTTTTTGTTGGGAGTGGCATTTTATGGTGCTAATAATTGTTTTTTTCTTTCTTCTAATTCGGCAATTTGTCTATCTATTTCGGCAATCAATTCTTCCTTTATTGACTCTTTTATTTTATCAATCTCTTTTTGTATCATATCTATCGTTGGATTTTCTTGAAACTTCAGCATCTGTAAATCGCCATTCGGCATTTCAATCCAAACTCGGGGCTTGCCAGCCAAATCTATTTCTTTTCTAATAATTTGTTTTGATGTGATTTTGTAAGCCATAATTTTATGCTTGGGAAATTGTCATATCGTCAAAATAAACATTGCTATTAGCAGATACATAATATCCCCAACCTTCAATTTCTACTGTTCCTGCTTCTGTAGGTGTAAAGGTTATGGTCAATTCTTCCCAAGTTTGTAAAACATCAGCCGCAGTTGCCACCACATCATTATCCACGCCCGCTATTTGTTTTCCTCTACAAACTAACTTTCCAGCCACGCCAGCCGCACTATCTTTATAAACCCAAACCTTCACAGTCACCAAAGCATTTGCCGCAACCGCAATCTTGGCTATTGAAAGTGTTAGCGGATAATTGCTTGCTCTGTTAGCAGAAGTAATCGCCAGTTTCCACGCTACGCCTGAAGCGGTGTGTCTTACCGTTGCTTGCGAGTTAATCGTTCCGCCATCAGTAAATATCCAATGATTGTCTGCAGTCTGGTCGTGTTTATGAGAAAATATGCGAGAATTGGCAAAAGCAGCATATCCCGTAACTTCTGTCACTTCGGCAATTAAAGCGTTGAAAAGATAATTTGTTCCTGTATTATTATAAACTCCAGCCGTCCCATTTCCTGTTGTTGACAAAGTCCTAATGACATTAGCACTGCTGTAGACGTAGCAAACCCCATGACTCCCATTGTTATTTGCATTACTTAAGGTAGTAATGGTGTTGTTATTGCTACTGTCGTAGAAAATCCCATAATACCCATTGTTATTTGCATTACTTAAGGTAGTAATGGTGTTGTTATTGCTGCTGTCGTAGTAAATCCCATACCCATTGTTATTCGCATTACTTAAGGTAGTAATGGTGTTGTTATTGCTGCTGTTGTAGTAAATCCCATAATTCCCATTGTTATTTGCATTACTTAAGGTAGTAATGGTGTTGTTATTGCTGCTACTGTAGTAATAGCAAACCCCATACCCATTGTTATTCGCATTACTTAAGGTAGTAATGGTGTTGTTATTGCTGTTGTAATGGTAAATCCCATAATAATATCTAACGATATTCAAGTAATTAAGAGTGGTATAAGATTTTGAACCAAGATATATCCCATATCCATATCCATTTAGCCCATCAAAAAATGTTTCCCCTTCTTGAACAGTAGTAGAAGTATTCCAACCGCCCTGAAATTGTATATTGCTTCCCATGGTTCCGCTATCTTGAACTGCTTGAACTTGTGTTGTAGAAGCCGCAGCCAAATC
>MNVP01000025.1 GCA_001871815.1 Candidatus Omnitrophica bacterium CG1_02_40_15 | reverse complement strand
ATGGAACAGGATTATTCGGTGTAAGGATATACGGGCAAAACGCAGCACTAATTGGACAATGGAAAAACTATTTATACTTTGGTTTTGGTAAATACGGTGTAACTCCGTTCGGACAGGGACCATATAGCGAAGGTGTATTTGATAGTGTTGCTGGAGTAGAATAATTTATGAATAAAAAAAAGAACACAGTAGCAGATTTGTTAACTGAAAAAAAAGAAGTTCAACCGCAAGACGAAATATTGCAGATAAGTTTAAGTTATTGGAATGAGGCCAAGGATTTGAAAGAACCTATAAAGAAGACCTGGGATGCGATGTGGCAACTTTACAATAATGTTTATGACTTTTCCGAAAAATCACCCTGGCAATCAAAAACAATTATTCCTAAATTACCATCAGCGGTAAAAGGTGCTTCAGCACTTTTGAAGCGGTCTTTAATAAGAGCAAAGATATTTTTTACTTTGGTGATAACAAAAATGGAATGGGAAATATATAAACCAGCGTTAATTAAAAATTTATTTGCACAATTACGCAAATGTAAATTTGTTTCAAATTTTATTGAAAGTTTGAATGCTGGACTTTTATCATCTTTAATGATATTTAAGGTTTATTGGGAACCTGCATATAGTGAAGATGAAATGACGGGAACTATTCAACCTGCTGAAGGAATAAATCTTGAAAAGAAACCATCGGCAACACAAAATGTTTTGCAACAGGTTTTAGGAAGTATGGGAATTGAGCAGAAAAAAAAACTTGAAGAAGGAAGATTAAGAGTTGACCCCATAGACCCATATGATTTCTTTATAGGGCCAAGGAAACAATATTGTATTCATAGATATAAAATAGAATTATATAAATTAAAAGAATTGGCAGAAATTAAAGCCAATAAATATGAAACGGAAATTGTTGACCAGTTGGAAGCTGGTATATCAACTGAACTTGCTGATTATGAAAAGTTAAAACGTGAAGGCAAAAATCCGCAACCACTATCGGCTGTAAAAACTGTTACTGTAAAAGAATTTTGGGGGAATGTAGTTGATGCAAAGGGTGAATTGGTCAAACGTAATTGCACCTGGTCTATTGTAAATGATAGTTATGTATTAAGAAAACCTATTGCAAATGAGTTTTTACACGGGCTATGGCCGTTTGTTTATGGACCGCTGGTAAGAAAACCTTTTAGTGATTATCATAAAGGATTTTTTGAAGATGGGTATTCATTGGCGAAATCATTAACGGATACATATAATATTACGGCCGATACGAATGCTTTCGCCAGTTTGAATGCTTTTGAAATTGATGTTGACCAAATACACGACCCTGAACAATTAAAAACTGGAATTTATCCTGGCAAAGTTCTCGTAAAATCAAGCGGTGGTATTGCTAATTTACCGCTTGTCAGAGAAATAGGTTTAGGAAAATTTAATCCGCAGAATTTAAGGTTATATCAGGAAGCAGATAGAGAGTGGCAGAATTCAAATGGATTAACTGAATTTTTAATGGGAAAACCAGCTTCACGCGGTCGCCCTACTGCTACCGAAGTTACAGAAAAAGGACAACAGGCTGCATCTCAAATTGAAGATTTAGCTCTGGATGTAGAGGATTATATTTTTGTTCCTTTACTGGAAATGATAATTGCTGTTTTAATTCAGTATCAAAGAGATTTTTCTGATTTAAGATTATTAAAATTCAATGAAGAAAATATAGAATTTATGGAAGCACTTGCTTTTATGAGCGATAAAGAAAAATGCAAGTTATTCAAAGATAAAGTTTTTCAATTTGATGCTCGTGGAATGTCAGATGTTATAAATAAATCGGGTAATTACCAAAAAGTTCAAGCATTTTTGGGGCTTGTCAAAGATATACCTGCAATAGCAGAACAATTAAAACTTGATTATTTTGTTAAATTACTTATAGAAGGTATGGATTGGGACCCTGACGATGTTAAAAAAACACCCGAAGAAATGCAAGCCCAACAGCAAGCTCAGATGCAAGCCCAACAACAAGCGCAACAGCAACAACAACAAGCGGCACAGGCGCAGGCACAACAAACACAACAACAATTACAACAACAGGCATTATTGCATCAACAGGAAATATCACAACAAGAGGAAACTCATCGGCAAAAAATGACACATCAAGAACAAGTCCATCAATTAACACTACTTCAAAAACAGATAATGGCTGGAGGTAAATCAGTATGAAAATAGGACGCACTAAATTACGGATGAGTTCAGGTAAGATTAGGCATTTCAAGTCCCAAGGTGCACGGGATAGATTTGAAAAATATGCGCAGGCGTGGAAACACGGTTGGCGACCGCACGGTAGTGGAGTATTCACCGATAAAGATATTATGCGCGGATATAAATTGCTAAAATAGGAGGGAATATGGCAGAAAATAAAAAGTTATTGAAGTGGCGGAAAGCCCAAAAACGTGGAGCAATAATGAAACCCAAAACCTTTTCTAAAATAGAACAGGCAGCAGAAGACAAATATGGAAAAGAAAGAGCACAAAAAATAGCGGGTGCTGCATATTGGAAAACTGCCAAAGCAAAATTTAGAGGTAGTGCTCGTGGAAGTGGACAGTTTACTGATGAAGATTTGATTCGTGGATATAAATTGATAAAATGAGAATACTATGATTAAAAGCAAATTATCAGATAAAGAACTTTTGGGATTAACGGACAGCGTTGAAAAATATTTACAGAATTATTTTAGGCGGAAAAAAGACACCACTATTAGAGCGATAGTTAATTGTCCACCTGATTTGAATACTTTATTACAATTACAACAGCAATTAAAGGCTATATTGGCGCTTGAACAAGAATTGCTAATTGACCGTATAAAAGCAACAACTAAACCATAAAGCGAAATCTTTATGAGACTTTAGAGTAGAGGAGGAAGTATGGCACCAGAAGTTAAGGTCCCACCGGTAACGACGCCTACGGGCGCACAACCCCCAGTGGCTACGCCTGGAGCAGAAGGCAAAGGGAAGGAAACTCTTTTAGCCGGTAAATTCAAATCGGCTACAGAGTTGGAAAAAGGATATGTGGAAGCGGAGCAGGCAGTGACAAGTGCCACTGAACGTGCTAACAGGGCAGAGGAATTATTGAACGCCTACATCGTAGGACAGGGCAATAATCCGCCGCCTTCAACACCGCCTCCTCCCGCAGCGGCACACGTTTCTGATTATACCAATGTTCTTACGGACCCCGTAGCGACATTGAATAAAGTCAAAGCGGATGCTACGAAAGAGGCAGTAGAAAGTTTGATGGCTGTTCAACAGCGTATTGAAATTCAGCGTGCCGCCAAAGAACAATTCTATAAGACGTATCCTGACCTTGCCGGAAGCGAAATTATTGTTGGGCATTTTGCTGAAGAAGTTAGTAGGCAAAAACCTAATCTTCCATTGGAAACTGCAATGAAAGAGGTTGCAGATAGAGCTAAGATTTATTTGGGTAAAATCAGGGATGCGGGTAAAGAACCCCCGCTCGCCGTAGGTGGTGGTGGTGGTGGTGGAAGACCAAATCCACAAGTTTCAACAAAACCGCCAAAACCATTAACAGCTGAGGAAATTTTACTTGAAGAAGTCAAAAAGCGAAATACTGCACGCAATAAAGTCCTTGGGTTGTAATACTAAGGAGGAAATTATATGCAAAATTGGAGTATAAGCGAAGACGGGGGATATCTTGCCAATGATGTCTTATCTCGAAAGATAAGAAACGTGGCACAGCCTGTTATGAAATTCCGCCAGTTCACTAGAATCGAGCCTGGATTAGGGAAAGGGAAAGGTGACACAATTAAATTTGACCGCGTGTCAAATGTTGCTGTTGCCGGTCGGAAAATTACCGAATTTGAGACGATGCCTGAAACCAAGGTAGCTGTCACTAGAGGTTCGGTAGTTATTGATGAGTATGGTAACTCAATACCCTACACTGGAAAACTTGAAGTTCTGTCCGAATTTGATGTTAATAATGTTTGGACAAAAGCTTTAATGGACGACCAGAAAAAGGTATTGGATGCAGTAGTTGGTGCAGTATTCCAGGGGTGTAAAATAAAATATACACCGACTGGGACAAGT
>MNVP01000013.1 GCA_001871815.1 Candidatus Omnitrophica bacterium CG1_02_40_15 | reverse complement strand
CGGGTAAGGTATGCGGTAGCCTTCGGCAGGGTTGTGGGAAAAGTTGCCCGAAGGCTTACCGCAAGCCATAACCATAAGCGCTTGGTATAAAAGAACATGCTCAAAAAATAATGCGCAAAATAATGCACATACGCAGAATGAGATAATTGTTATCCCTGTTTTAATTCCTTGAGAATTAAATTGCGAATTAATTTTAGCCATTTTTTAAAGCTTTGATGCTAACACCTGTTACCCATCCTAAAAAACTACATAAACTACATTAACTACACTTCAAGCACAAAACCCTTTAAAAAACTGCACAAAAACTACACTAAAACTACACTTTAGGCTATACCAGTGTAGTTGGTGCAGTTTGTGTAGTTAGTGTAGTTTTTTCTTGGTGTAAATAGTCTGACTCCAGATACCTAATTAAGATATCATCTACGTCCTTTTTAAAGAGGTGATATAAGTAGCCTTTGTTTATTCTATGTTTGTCCTTATTTAAGCCAAAAGAGCGCATTTTCCAGCCGATCCATTTGGCAGTTATATTAATGAATGCCTCATCCTCTAAATAAGGCTGCATTGCTTTTTTTATTTGCTCGCTTGAACTGGCAGTATCAGTATTTAGGGTCAAGTCTTTTAAGCCCTTGAGAAAAGCGCTTGTGCGGTCATCTAAGCTGTCATCCTGGGATAGGCCTATCTGCTCAAGGGCAAAATCCTTAATCTGTTTGAACTTATCCTGATTATTCTTAAAGACAAACCTGGCTATCGATAGAAGCGGACACCAGAGGTCATTGAATCTGTTATTGGCTATTTTTACCTGTGGATCGGTAAGATAAATTTCCCTTATTTCCTTAAAGAAACAGAGGCTAAAGGTATAACAGAGGTGCCGGATATAGTTCCAGTTTTCAGAGGTTTCCGTGTCAAGAAGCAGGCCTTTTTCGGTCTTGGCCCGCAGCATGATTATCTTAATGGTCCGGCTCTCAAGTGTATCTTCCAGGCCTTTGGTATTAGCAATAAGCTTGGGAGAATAGACAGAATATTTCCTGGTGTAAAACTCTCCCTTAGGAGTCTTCTCTTGTCTTAGGACGCAGGCGCCCTTGAAATGGCCGGCATTTAAGATCGCGCGGATAGACTTGGATTTTTCCGGGTCCTTGAGGATTTCCGCTTCATCTATGCCAAAGGTGGGCCTTAAATTCTCAATATCCCGGTAAAGGGTAGCTTCTGAGGCATTTACTGAGAAGATGCCATTAAAGGACATACGCGTGGTAAGCCGGGCAGTTTTGGATTTTCCGGTATTCTTTAAGCCTTCAAAGGCTAAATAAGGGTAAGTTTCAAAAAGATGATAAAGGTAGGTGCCTATAACCCAAAGAGGAAGTATTAGATACCAACCGGAGTCTTTTATCTCGGAATATTTGTAGTAGATGCGCTCTATTTCCGCATGAACCCTGTAAGGTGTAGGAGTGTAACCGTTAAAAACGAATTCCTTTATTGCCTCAGCCTGCCAGCGAGGCTCGGGATTCTTTATAAAGGGCAGCTCTTTAATGACTTTGCCATATTTATTGTAGAATTCGGCTTTATCTTCCAGCTTCAAGAGCTTTCTTTCGCTGCTTACCACATAATAGAGCTGCTTAAAAGGGTTTTTAGCGTCTCTAGTATATTCAGTAAAGGGAATAGTAAAATAAGCAGTATTGCCGCAGAAGTCCTGCGAAGGGTGAAGAAAATTAACCTCATCCGAGCCAAGGGCGTTAAAACAAAAATCTAGCTCATCAAGAGTTTTGGCTTCCTTTAGAAGCCGGTTAAAATCTTGAACACTATTGCCTGTTGTGAAAAAATCAGTAATATCTTTTTTACCTTGGGGTAGCTTGGATAAAGAGACGAATTTAGCGTGGGGCAATCTTTCAATGAGGTTTCTGCTGGCGGTTAGCCCCGCATCATCCCGGTCAAAACAAATATACAGGTTGGATATCTCTCTTAAAGCAACAACCCACTCGTCTTTAAAAGTAGCTGCGCCCGCAGTAGAAGTTACTGCCGGGATACCCATAGATTCAAGGACCAAGCGGTCGAATTCCCCTTCGCAGATAACAAGAATTGGTTTGGGATTAGTTACATTTTCCCAACCATAGAGCTCAGCATGACCATCTTTACTAAACAAATATTTTGCTTCTTCGGTTGAATCCAAAAATGGGTTCCTACGGAATTTAAAGAAGGTGTATTGATTATCTTTATTGTAAATAGGTATGCTTATTGTTGAGCCAGTCCAGCCAATCTTGAATTTATTGATGATTTCGTTAGGAAGGCAGCGCTGGTTAAAATAAATGCGGATTCGTTCCGGTAAGGCCTTATGATACTGCTCAACTAATTCATTGATTTTTTCATCTTGCATCTTGTTTGCTCCTTGTCTACTCCATATTAAAAATGGCAGACTTTAGGTCCGCCATGGCGTTTTTAATTAAGGTTACGCCTACTGAGCCGTTATTATAGAATTCTTCGATTAGTTCTTTCCGGTTAGAAGTATCCTCAAAAACAAAGACTGCGCGGCGGTTATTACCTTCAACCCGGATAATCTTTAAGCCTTTTGCCTTAAGGAAAGCTGAAAGCCAGAGGTCGTTTGTGGAGTAAGTAGAGTTATTCATGTTTTCATCAAGCTTTTAGTTTAATTTAGCATAAAAAACAAAAAAAGCTGGCACTTCCGAGTTTTGCTCGAAAATGCCAGCCCGAGTTTTCTCCGATCTTCTTAAGAAGCGAGACCGAGTTTTCCGCGACTGGATAAATCACATATTTGCTACTAGCTAAAATATACATCACTATTTTGCCCTTGTCAACACAAAAAAAGGGGCTGACTTCCGAACTTGAGATATTCGGAAATCAGCCCCTTGATTCTTTCAATAAGGCTGTTTTTAGACCTTTAAAGAAACCGCTCCCGCGATCCCCTTTAAATTAAATTATCAAATATTCACAACTAACTTAAGTATACGCCACTGTTTTTCTTTGTCAAGAAAAATGTTGCAAAACTTGCAAAGTTTTTTGACATGTATATATTTTAAAACATTGTAATTATTTTAATCACTTCAATGTAAAAACTATGGAAACTTCCATTTGAACAAAAGATGTGTTTATTTCTTTCGGCATAGGCGGGAAAGAATTGGCTCGTTTTATGGTCTCAATTGCCTCTTTATCGAGAATAGGGGAATTAGAAGAGCGGACTATTTTAATATCTTGGCTCAATCCATTTGATAAGACTGTGAAACTTAAATAGACTATCCCCTCAATTCCCTGCCTTTTTGCCCAGGAGGGGTATCTTCGCACCTCCTCGATTCTTTGTTTTACCATATCCTGATAACGAAGCATTGCCTCACTTTCAGGATTTATCACCTCAACAATTTCTTGGACTGGTTCCGGTTTTTCTATCACTACTTCTTCAATCTGTTTCTCGGGTTCTGACTCTGGCAGTTTTTCTTCCTTTACTATTTCCTTTAGCTTCTTTTCTTCTCCCATCACGTCTATCTTCGGCAAAAGCGGGGGTTTCTCTATCTCTACCCTAACCACCACATCTTCTGGCTGCTTATCCTGATGTGACGCTATGTTCATTCCCGGCATACCTAAAAAAAGGCAGTGCCCCATCAAAGAAATCAAAAATGCAGTTCTAATTGCTCTATTACTTTGCATCTTCTTCTGCCTTGGTTGAAATAACCAGCCCTTCTGCTTCTGCCTGTTTTGCAATATCCATAACCTTTACTGCCAAGCCTAAATCTATCTTTTCATCAGCTTTAATAATTACGGTTTTCTTCTGTGATTTATTTAATTTTACACGCAGTTTCTCTAGGAGGTTGTCCAAATTAACCCTTTCTTCGTTCAGATATAGATCATTATCATTTGTGATAGATATAATAAGATCTTCCTCCGTGTGAAGCTTTGCTGTACTGGCAGTTGGCAAGGTAAGCTTTATCCCAGGCTGGGTAACAAAATGGGCTGAAAGCATAAAGAATATCAAAAGCAGAAAGACAACATCTATCAAAGGGGCAATGTTTAAACGGGTATCTACTCTCTTTCTTCCTTCAAATTCCATAAGTATAATCCTCTTTTTTATCAGGCATGTTCGATCTCCAAAAGCTCTCCTGCTCCATCTTTCATCCAAGCGCCTATATTGTCTACTTTACTTTCAAAGTAATGATAAGCAACCAAGGTTGGGATGGCCACAGATAACCCTGCCGCCGTGGTGATCAATGCCTCCCAAATGCCCCCGGCTAAAACCGAGGCATCTACTCTGCCACCCAATTCTTGTATTTTTATAAAGGCCTTTATCATCCCTGTCACAGTGCCTAATAATCCCATTAAAGGAGCGATATTGCCTATAATGGCTAAACCGCGTAAATTTTTCTCCAGTTGCCGGATAATCTTGGAACCGGCACGGGAAATCATCTTTTCCTGCTCTTCTAAACTTCTTTTACGGATACGAATTCCAATAGCTAAAATATGAGCAACAGGGTCGTTAACGCTTTCACATAATTTTAAGGCCTCATCAGCCCTGCCTTCTTTAAGAAGATTCTTCACCCTTGATAATATATTTGGAATCTTTATCCTAGCTCGATGCAGCTTATATAACCGTTCCAGGATAATAGTAACCGAAATCAGCGAACACAATAAAATCGGCCACATCAAAAAACCACCCTTCATAAGAAATTCAAACATACCCCTACCTCCTTTTAATACCTCAAAAACTAAACGTGCTTCCTTATTCTACTTAAAAAGAATAAGAAAGGCTGGCATAGATAAACCGTCCTGGTTCATTGACTATTTTTACATTCGTCCCACCCGGATCAGTCGGGTCGTATTCATAGGAATTCGCAACAGTATATTTTTTATCAAACATATTATCAATACCAAAGTTTAAGCTGAGTCCATCTAAAAATGATAAACTCCCTTTCTTCTCAGCAAATTGGTACCCCGCCCTAAAATTAAACACATCCCAGCCTTTAAGAGGCGTTTCTCCAGCGTCACGGTCAATATCTTTACTTTGTTCGGAATGCACCCACTCATATATCGCAAAGAAACCATTCTTATCATAATTTAAAGCGAGTTTTGTCTTAAGCGGTGCAATTTCGGCAAGGTCTTTGTCGTTGTTGTTTTCAGGCTGGTCAAGTTTTCTTCCTTTCTGGTAAGCCAGTCCGCCTTCCACGGCAAAACCATGCCCTAAATCAAAATCAGCGGTTATGTCTCCTCCAAAGAGGTAGACATCGATATTTGTATATGTCCTGACACCGCTCGTTTTCTGCTCCTGATAAATGAAATCGCTTAAATAGCTGTAAAAACCTTTTGTCTTAATTTTCAAGCGTTCCAGAATCTTTGTCTCAAAACCAAGGTCTGTCTCAAGATTATGCGATGGCTTAAGGTCAGGATTACCGTAATACGTGGCACCCTCTTGAACATACCGTTCAACTGCCGTAGGTGTTCTGGTAGTCAGCCCAACCCCGCCAAAAATATTTGTATCCTCCTGTAAGAAATATTTTAAAAAGATATTGGCGCTGGGGAAAACATCGGTCTGCTTGTTTTCATCAGTCATGGCTTTGCTGAATTTCAAATCCTCCTGCGCTTCTGTGCGAGAAACATCAGCCCGCAATCCAGCTGCCATTGATAGTTTACCAATATCCTTCTCAGCTTTAATATATGCCCCGAAATCAAGTTCGTCCACATCGGGGAATAATTCATCGTTCAACATCGCGCCTGTAAATCTATTGAAAATATCGCCATACCAGTTGCGATAATAAAAGTCGGTCCCGTAGGTAAACAACGCCATATCACTTGTGGCTTTATTCTCAATCTGAGCGCCTGTGATGGATGAGATAGCCTCTATTCTCTTGTTATTAACACCACCGGTTCTATATTTGCCATAAGGATAATGCTCGATCCGGTTATAATACGCGGTCAATTTCAACTGTTCTGAAATCGAGCTAAGATTATCTAAAATGTATTCTGCCTTATTAAGATAAGTTTTCTCCTTTTCGGTATCCATACCCACACGAGGCGTCATAATATCGTTGGCCTGCCCAAATGACGATGAAAAAGTAAGCTTCTGGTTCTCAGCCGGTTTAGTGGTAGCCTTACCCCAGAAATCGTGTTTTTCAAAAGCGTCCATATTTTTTCCGTCATCATTATAGGCTGGGTTAAAACTGCTTAACTTATTACCTGCCCCGTCTTTATACTGCCCGGATTTGGAGTAGTTGTAGCCGAATAATCCCTGTAGGGCATCACTTCCCCCGGTGACAAAGCCACCTTGGCTTAAGTATTCAAAAGAACCAAACTTTGAAAGCAGTTCGCCATGAAAACCTTTCTGGGTATCTTTTGTGATAACGTTGATATTGCCTCCTAAGGCGCCCGGCAAACTCACATCATAAGGCCCTTCTCCTACTTCTATTTTTTGTATTGTTAAAAGGTTAATATGAGAAAGCGGCGGGTCTTTGCGGCTTCCGCAGGAGCCTTCGATAAGCGTATCGTCCTGAGTAAAACGCAGGTTGCTTTTTGTAAAACCTCTTAACCCCACTTCATTCCCATAACCACTTTTACGGATCATGGAGGCCTCTATCATTTCATCAGAAAGTATTTCTGCTAAATCCACAATCTTGTGGGTCTTGAGAATCTTGCTTTCTATCTTGCTTTTCCCTTCTCCTATCTCTTCTTCCGCGGTTACGAAAACTTCTCCTAAATTAAATGTAGTTTTACTCAATTCTTCTGCATAAACTAATACTCCTTGTGCAAGGAATATCAATATAAAAAGTATAATTGATAACTTTTTCATAGAGACCCGACCTCCTTTATCTCAAACCTTAGAGGAAATAAAAATTTCTATGGTAAAATCGTTTAGTGGAGAGAAAGCATAGGAGGAGGGCCCCGGACAAAACAACTTTTATCAAATAATTTCTTATAAGGCTGTTGAAATCTGCAAAAGAGTAAATAAGCTATAAACAGAATAAAAGCGACAACTACTAGCGTATACGGCACAGTAGCAAACGAAGCAACTATTACAAAATTACAAGAGGGGCAATCCTGATGATGTTCGCCATCTGCATGGTGATTATGAAGTAAAGGGTGCGCAGTAGAAAATAAAACATAAAGAGCCACGGCGCTTACGAACAATACAATACCTAAAATCCGTGCTATCCTAATATTTTTCTTCATCTTTTACTTACAGTGAGAACAGAGCCCCTCTAACCGAACTGAGTGATTCTCTACTTTGCAATTTAAATTCTTTGATATAAAACGTTCCAATTCTTTTAAATTACACAGCTCAACCTCTTCTATGCGTCTGCATTTCCTGCAGATAAAATGATGGTGATGCTGGTCTGGCATCCTGCAGAGGAAATAATATAATTGCCTATCTTCGTGTTCAATCTTTATAAGAATTCCTGTATCTTGCAGCTCTTCTAAAATTCGATAAACAGTTGAACTCGAAATTCCAGGAAAATGGTTTCCCAGTTTCTCTAGTACTTCCTGAGGACTTAAGTAACTCTTCTTCTTTGAAAAAAGTTCAATAGTTGCTTTCCTCTTGGGAGTTATCTTAAATCCATCTTCCTTAAGTTTTTTCAGATAAACATCTATAGTCATATCAATCCTAAATCGAAATGGTTTCGATTTATATTAAAACAAAAACTAGGCTAAGTCAAGCTATTTAACAATAACTAAACTTTATTTTAGTTTTAAAGATAACGGCACTTCCAGGTTATGTAATTCCATAAGCGATTTATTACTCAAGATAGCCTTTGTATCTCCGTCAGCAACGATTGCACCTCCATCTAATACAGCAACTCTATCGCAAATCTCTAAAATCAACTCTAAATCATGGCCAGCGATTATCTTGGTAAGCCTAAACCGTTTAAGCAAATCGATCAGATGTTGCCGTGCTTTGGGATCTAAATTACTGGAAGGTTCATCTAAAATCAAAACCTCAGGCTCCATGGACAAAACGGTAGCAATGGATATTCTTTTTTTCTCACCAAAGCTTAAATGATGAGATGAACGATTAAGTGCATCTTGCATGCCTACAGCCTCTAATGCCTTTTTCACAAGATGTCTTACTTTTTCTTTATCTAAATCCATATTGACCGGGCCAAAGGCAACATCGTCAAAAACAGTAGGCATAAAAAGCTGGTCATCGGGATCCTGAAAGACTAGGGCTACCTTACTTCTAATACGTGGTAAATTTCTCTCTTCCACTTCCAAATCTAAAACCCTTATATGACTATTTCCGCTTAAGATACCATTTAAATGAAGCAATAAAGTAGATTTACCCGCGCCATTAGGACCAATAATCCTGAGAGATTCTCCTTCATATATATCAAGATTAATATTTTTTAGAGCTTCTGCTCCAGCAGGGTAGGAATAATTCAATCCTTTAATTTCAATTACTTTCTTAGCCATTTTTTATCTTCTGATAGTTCTTATCGCGATTAACAACATAGCCATGGTTAGCAAAAAACAAAAATCTGTTTTGTTCAATTTAAAATCCTGTAGTGTCCTTATTTGGCCACTAAAACCTCTTGAGCACATAGCAAGATACACTCTTTCTCCACGCTCATAAGCCCTAATGAATAAAACCCCGACCATATGGCTTAAGGCTTTTACATGAAACCATCTTTTGCCACCGACTGTGCGAGAATCCTTTGCCCGTTTCATTCTCATCATCTCATCTACCAAAACATAGATGTAGCGATGCATAAAGGAAAGGATCATAGTCATCAATTTGGGACATTTCATATTTTCAAAGGCTTTAAGGAGATTTGAAAATTTAGTACTGGTAGCAAGAAGAATCATACAAAGAATAGACAGATATGCCTTGACTAATACATTCCAAAAGACCATCAGTCCTTCATAGGTAACTGTTAAGTGGACTGAACCAAAAGAATAGCTTCCGGCAACCTGTCCTTTTTTGAAAAAAGGAATAAATATAGCGATTATCAAAACAAAGGGTATAATGACCAGCGACCGTTTAAAAATAAAACCTATGGGGATCTTAGACAACCCAATCAAAATAAAAATAAGAATTCCGTACAGAACAAAAGTAACAAACGAAGTTGGCCGTGTAGAAATTATAAATAGAAGGGAGGCAACGAGAGTAACAAGTTTAACCCTGGGGTCGAGCCTGTGGATAAGACTATCCAAATCGCTATATTCATCAATAAATGAGTGTTTCATATTTTATAAATAAGATCTGGCCTTACCTTTAAGATAAAACCTATAATAAATGAGGTAATTATAGCTTCTCCGATACCGATTAACATATGTGAGACAACCATCACTGGAAGCACAACCCTTAACGGAGAAGTGCCTGAAATGGCTAATTCGACGGCACAGGCACAAGAGGCAAGAACTACCGATGCCCAGGCAGCTATTGCTATGCCTACTATAATTCCTTTTTGGCCTCCTAAGACACTTCTTATAGGATTATAGATCAGATAACCACCCATTGCGCCGACAATGGACATATTTAAGATATTGGCTCCCAATGTAGTTAAACCCCCGTCTTGAAAAATGAAACACTGAACAATTAAAACGACCGTAATAACAATTGCTCTGGCATAGGGGCCAAGTAAAACTACTGCCAGCACTCCTCCTAAGAGATGCCCTGAAGTACCTCCGGCTATAGGAAAATTTAACATCTGAGCGGCAAACACGAAAGCACTCATTACACCCATCAAGGGAATCATTCTATCTTTCAAAGTCAGGGTGGCCTTTCTTAAGCAATAGCCAATCCCTCCGATAGAAATTAACCAGGCGGGCACCCAGGCATTTACAGTCAGAAAACCATCAGGTATGTGCATACTTTATAACCCCTGCTTAAATAATTCTTCTTCTAACCCTGAAATAAAGAATCAACCCGGCCAAGCCCCAAATAATACCTATGCCAGTAATTAACTTCTGCCAGCGAGGCCATCCTTTGGCAGCCGTTTCTATTTTCATTGTTTCTTTTCCGCCAGAAGCGGATCCGCCTTCGGCGGAAACTTTGATTTCTGTGACAACACCATGTCCCATTCCATCATTAACGATTACTTTCCATTCACCGGGTTGATCGGGCAAGAAGGCAAAACAACCATTCTTATCCGTACGGCCATTCTGATGTTCAATATCTTTGTTCTCGGGAGAAAAAATCTTAACCTCTGCATAACTCATTGGCTCTCCGTCATCATAACCCACCTTAAGCACCACCGCTTTGCCCTCTTTGACTTTATAGTCTACTCCGTGAGCCCAAAGATCGCTGGGTCTGAAAAAGAAAACGAAGAAAAGAGACACAACTATAAAAATTAAGCTAAACTTCTTCATTTTATTTCAAAGGTCAAAGTGCTGGTAAAATAGTAATTATCTGCTTCTTTTGAATCTGAATAAGGAATTTCATCGTGTGCCTTGACAAGCCATATTCCGGGCTTTAAAATCCTTATCTTTGCTATACCGTCCTTATTTGTGCGGGTGGTATAGGCAAAGGTATCATTCTCCGAAGAAAATCCGGCATAGGTAGCATAAACAATATTACTATATGGCTTACCATCAAGAGTCACTTTCACGCACAGATAATCGCCCTCTTTTAAATTAACTGGATTATCCAGGGGAATCAACTGATAACGCTGGTTATTCTCTTTCTGAAAGGAATTGCCAGAAGCCGCACTTACATTGATAATTGCCTTTGCCGGACAACTTTCAACCCAATAGGACCAAATTATGCCTTCCAATCCCTTTTTAGACTGCTTTTTGTAACCCCCTGTAGTTAGGGTTGCGAAATAAGACTTTTTCTCGACCACCACTAAATATGTTCCCGATTTTTCTAACTTCATCTTAACCGGCGCAACTAATTCTTTTTCTCCTTCGGCTTTAATCTCTAAAGGAACCTCTTTCCCATCGGGAGAAATCAGATACATCCTTTCAATCCTATCTACTTCTATCGATTCGCTTCCGGGGAAAAGATGTCCCCACTCTAAAGAAATGGTGATTTCTTCGTTAACCTTCGGGTTATAATTGTCCGCAGTAACCCAAAGATCATGTGCATAAACATTTGATGAAACTATTCCCGTCAAAAGAATTGCTAATCCTAAAATCATAAATCCTTTCATTTGCTTTACCTCCTTCTAAAATGTTAAATTTACTTTACCCATAAATGTTCTTCCTTCTCTATCTACTGATGGATCGCCGTAATCCGTCCCAAAAAGATTATCTATTTCAAAGGAAACCTTTGCGTATTTGGTTATTTCTTTAATGAATTTTATTTCCCCAACAAAATAACCATTCGTCTCCTGAGTATTGGCTGTGTCTTTATACATTGAGCTAACATAGCGCAAGCCAAAATTTGTTCCCAAGCCATATTTTTTATTATGGTAATTCAGTCTCCATCCAGCAGTATGCTTAGAGCGATAAGTAAGCTCTTTTTTCACCTCCTTATCTTCGGTATCTAAAAATGTATAGGATAGAGAACTCGCCAATCCTTCGCAAATATCAGCCTTTAGTTGTAATTCTATTCCCTGAGTATAAGCTTCAGCAACATTCTTATAACTATTAAGCGTTTTGCCTAAATAGATCTGGCCTGTATCATAAGTGATCACCATGTCATCAACATCATTCCTAAAAATACCTAAATCCAGGAGAAGCTTATCGCTAAATTCCTGTTCTATCCCCAATGAATAACCTATGGCATACTCAGGATTCAAATTAGGATTGCCTTGTATGTAGTAAGTTCTATGTCTATACGGAGTAGCATAATATAGTTGACTAATAGTAGGGGATTTAAAACTACGGCCCACAGAACCTCTCAATCTGGTTTTATCAGTAATCTCCAATAAGCCGCTGAGGCGAGGACTAACTTCTTCTCCAAATTGAGAATGGGAGTCAAGACGAGCGCCAAAAACTAAATTCAAATTGCTCAAAGCAGCCCACTCATCTTGCAAAAATAAACTATAAGTATCGATAGTTTTCTTTACGAGGTTAAAATCTATTACCTCCTCTAAAAATTCAAAGCCAGCCGTAGACATATGCTTATCAAATAAGAGTCTACTATATTGAGACTCTACTTGGCGGTAACCTATGTCTCCCTTTTGTTCCGTATATCCAGGAGTAAAATGATGGAAGTTCCAATCATACCAATAGCTTTTTAGAGAGAATTTTGAACCATCATCAAATTTCGCCTCCCATCCCGGGCTTATTCTTATACTATCCCAATCAGAATAAATCCAGCTTTTCTTATCCCAACTTATTCCTAAGTTTAAACTTTTGCCTTCCTCAACTTCATAACCAAACTTAGTATTTACAAAATTTGCATCATATTCATCCTCACCACCATACTTGCCTGCATCAGATTTTTCTCTTGCATAATTTAAAATATAGCCAAACTTCCCTATTTTATCTCCTAAGCTACATCCAGCATCCGAGGCATCGTGCGTTCCATAACCAGCATAGCAAGAAAAAAATCTTTTCTCCGGCGTAGGCTTGGTAATAATATTAACTACTCCTGCCATAGCATCGCTTCCATAAAGGACGGAGCCAGGGCCTTTGACTACCTCAATACGTTCAATCATTTCAGGGGGTATCTGATTTAATCCATAACCCCATGCATCCATACCCCTTACTCTTTGACCATCAATAAGAACCAAACCATAACCTGCATTAAAGCTTAATCCTCTGAAAGTTGCCCGCCAATTGATATTGCCTGCCCGGTCATCAGCAGTGTTTACATCTATTCCTGGTGTATACTTTAATAAGTCAGCCACGGTTTGAGCATTCGACTGCTCAATTTCCTCTTTAGTAATCAGACTTGTCTCAACAGGCACATCGGCTAAAATTCTTTCTGTTTTGGTTGCGGTTACTACTACCTGGCCTAAATTGAATTTTTTATCTTTCTTACTCTTCTCTTCTTCGTCTATTTGTGCCAAACTAACCTGTGCTAGAGCAAAAGATAATCCAATTGCTACTGTCAGAAATAACCTTGTTTTACACCACACCGTCTTCTCCTTTCTTGCCCCTCACGCCAGTAGTGTGGTATAATCACTCTGGGCTTGGGGATGTTTTACCTGTCCTTTAAGTACCAGCGCCCCGCCGGATTCTTTCAAGGGAGATGGCGGGGTTGCCATTTATATTTACAGTAGCACTTTTAAGTTCGACCGTGTTATTACCTTTTTAAAAATCGTGCTACCCATAGAGAAAAAAAATAATACCAGTTAATCTATTGCTTTACCGGTACTTGACATACTTAGGGTGGCATGCTTTACGCCCTTAGTTGACTTTAAAGTATCTGCCAATTTTTGCGCCTCTTTGGGATTTCCTTTTATGGCAACTATCTCTAAGCAATTATCATGATCCAAGTGAATGTGCTGCGTCGAAATGATTACTTTTTGAAAGTCATGCTGAATATCCGTAATCTTATTCAGGAGTTCTCTTTTATGGTGGTCGTAGATAAGGGTAACCGCCCCGGCAATTTCTTTGCCCTCAAGCCACTCTTTTTTAACCAATTCCTGCCGGATTAAGTCTCCAAAAGCCTTTGAGCGGTTGGTGTAGTTTTTCCCCCTGATAAATTCATCAAATTTATCTATTAAGGCCTTCGGCAGGGAAATTCCGAATCTAAATACTTTAGACATATTGCACCAGTAGGTATTACCTTTTTTGAAATAGTAACACAATAAAAAAGGGATGTCAAGTTTTTTTACAATTCAGTAGAAATTGAGGGAAATTCACTGCTTTACAGTAAGCCTATTCTTTAATTCTCTCCATGGAAAATTCTTCCCTGGACATTCAGTCCTTGCTCCGGTAACCTGACCGTGTCCCATAATACGGCTCATCGGGATCCTGTAATATTTTCTTAATTTATTTACCAGATAAACCAAGGCATCTATCTGTTTTGAAGTCGGGGCCTCCTTACTGAAATCTCCCACCAAACAAATCCCGATTGCTTTTGTGTTCATACTCCCCGCCTTACAATGAGAGCCATTTTCCTGTTTCAGCCACCTGGGAGAGACTTCAATCTGCCCGTCATCTTTACCTTTACTACCGTTGTTAATTACAAAATGATACCCCACTCCATCCCATCCTCTCATTAGATGTGCCTTGTCAAAAGATAACGAACTGCCTTCGTCTGTGGCACTGTGATGTATAATAATATATTTCCATTTCTTTGACGGGTAAAGCGAGATAACCGGCATAACCGGAGCAGCATTTGGTATTAAGAGGCGCTGGCCTTTTTCTAAAACAGGTTCTTTTGAATAAAGCTTATTTGTACGCAGTATCTCCTGCGAAGGCACATCATACATCTTGCTGATCCGCCAGAGGGTTTCACCCGGAGCAACTACATGAAAAATGTCCTGCCTGAAAACCGGCACGCCGGGCTGTATCTGCGGGCCAGGCGCCAACTGCGGCTTAGTTGGAGACGTAGCACAAGAACTCAGCATACACGTCAACACTGCGATTATTCCAAGACATAGGAACGTGCGTATTTTATGCATTTATCCAAAAAAACTTATTGCCTTTCTTTTTCGGCTCTTAATTCGAAATCTTGCCTCAATAGAAAATGATTTTTATTTATAGCATACTCAAAAAGATAAGTCAATTAAAAGGCGGCTGCAAGGAATTCTTACAACCGCCTTTTTCACGTTTTCTGTTAAAAATCTACCTGCGCCCTCATCCCTCCTACAAATATCCCATCTGTATTTCCCGCGACATCCTTTCCGAAAGGATTCCAGATATATTGGAAATCAGGACTGATAGACAAATGATCATTAACATGTATTTTGTAATAAGCTTCCAGATGGCCTTCTGCCTTAGCTAAATAACCTTCATTTGCTTTCTCGTAATCACCTGATGGCATCACCTGGCCTACGGCAAAAGCGAACACATCATTATCTCTGCCCCACGGTTTACCTTCTACCTGAAAACCCGCGCTCCAGGACTGCTCCAAGGAGTAATTAGAGCCATCTGCTGCTGTTAATTCGGAGTTGTAAACTTCCGGTTTCTGCCATCCGTAGCGGGTAAAGAGTATGACGATATCATTAATCTTCTGGTCAAAGCTTAAACCAAAACCATAGGTGGATTCTTTAGTCTTTCCGGTATCCAGCCATTTGGTATGGTTCGCGTTATTATTCCAGCCGTAAAAACGGTAATTTCCGGGCAAGTTAAAGAAGTTGGTCTTAAAATGCACCTATCCGATATTAAAAAGGTTGTCCCCAATTTTTTCCCAGTCGCTATTGGCATCAAATACGCCGTAGCCTAACTCCAGCCATTCTACTAGCATATAGGCGATACGGATACCCGCGGTATTATCGGGAAATTCCAAAGCAGACGAGTTGCGAAAGATGCTACCTAAGAATTGAGTAGTTTCGTCATTAGCGACTTCGCTCTGGTCAAAATACGCGGTAGGGTCAAGCTTGCCAAAGGTTAAAGCCGCCTTATCCTTAAATAACCCCTGTTCATACCAGAATTCTGTTACCTCAACTTTAGCTTTGCTGTCACCGGCATCACGGTTGACGCCTGAATAAAACGTGAGATTATCATCAAGCCCGGCGCCCTGCCCTGCCTCCAAGTGCAAGAAAGCCCTTCCGCCAATCTCCTTAAACTCTTTAGCTAAAGTTACATCCGCTGAATAGGTGCCGTCCGTACGGGATTTCTTTTCCGTGCGGCCATCGTCGTCATAGTTGATGTTATTAGCACCCTGCACAATCATAGTACCGCCTACTCCAAGCTCAAGGCCCTCCATAAGCTGTATTGGTTCGCCCGGAACCCGGTGAAGATTTTCCTCAAACTGCGATAACTTTGCTTCATATTCACTGATTTTCCCTTGCTGCGCCACTATCACTGATTCCTGTGACTTGATATGGGAGCCCTGGGCATTAACTTTTCTTTCCAAGGCATCAACGCGTGATTGAAGTTTCTGAAGCATCGATTCCACGTCATCGCCTCCGGCGTATGCTGCTCGGCCAAAACTTAAAACAACCGCCAAAACTAAAAACCGGCTAAACAACTTCAGAGACATTTTAAAACTCCTTTCTCTTGCTTTGCCTCTGGTTATCCAGTCGGTTTGTTGTTATTTAAATTATCTCCAGCTCTGCGCGGGCAGACGCTTTTGCGCTTTAAAACGCTTTTTCTCTCTTCTTTCAACCTGCACTATTTCAGAATCATGAATGGTAATAACCACCTCCCCGTAATGCACCTGTTTAATAATCGCAATAATCTCTTCCGTTTTCGCCTGTTCTATATTCATGCCTATACCCCGAATCCCAATATCCTGCCGCCTTGATACACAGCAAATGATGCCAGCCAAGCCATAACCGTTGTCCAAAAGATCAAAAACAAAGTCCATTTTAATTGCGAACCGGATTCCCTATAAAATACAGCCATAGCCACAAAGCACGGCAAATAAATAAGGGAAAACATAAGAAAAGCCAAAGCCTTTAACGGATCCCATGAAGGGTCTTTTTGCATTGACTCTCTTAATGAGTCGGTTTCCTCCGGGTCAACTTCGCCAAGTGAATAAATCGTCCCGAATGTGCTGACAACAACCTCCTTGGCTGCAATGCCTGCCATAAACGCAATCCCGCTTCGCCAGTCCAAACCTATTGGTTTTACAACCGGCTCAACAAAATGGCCAAACCTGCCTGCATAACTTTGCTCTAATTGGACAGCGGCTATCTCCTCTTCACTGACGTTTTCCTCTTTGGGAGAATACTGGGGAAATGTAAATCCTGCCCAGATAATTATTGAAATAAGAATAACTATTGTCCCGGCTTTCCTTATATACATCCAGCCTCTTTCCCACATTTTAAGCAATAAACCTTTTATAGTAGGAATTCTATAGGGAGGAAGCTCCATAACGAAATAAGCGGTTTCTCCCTTAAAGACAAGTTTCTTTAAAGCCCAAGCCGAACCAAAAGCAATAATCACGCTTAAGACGTACATTGAAAACATAATGTTAGCGCCGTACTTTGTCGGGAAGAACGCCCCGATAAAAAGGGCGAATATAGGCAGTTTTGCTCCGCAAATCATAAAGGGCGTCACCATCATAGTAATAAGCCTATCTTTCTTGCTTTCCAGGGTACGCGTGGCCATAATGCCGGGCACAGCACAGCCGTTTGTTGAGATCATCATCGGTAAAAATGACTTTCCGTGAAGACCGAATTTGCTCATCAGTTTATCCATGACAAAGGCAGCGCGTGCCATATATCCGGTATCTTCAAAGAACGCTATGGCAAAAAACATGAATAGCACTAATGGAAAGAAACCCAAGACGCCGCCGACACCACCTATAAGCCCGTCAACGACAAAAGATTGAAACAGCCCTTCCGGAATATAGGTTGTGGCTATTCCACTTAAGCCTTCGAAGAACTTCTCAAACCAGCCCACCATCGGTTCAGAGAAAATAAAAGTAACTTTGAAAATGGCATACATAACCAAGGCAAAAATAGGTATGCCTAAGATTCTATTCAAGATTACCTTATCTATCTTATCCGATAGATCATGCCTCTGTTCTATCGATGGCTTCAAAGCCTCTGTGCATGCGCCGCTGATGAAACCATAACGCCGATCAGCTATTATGGTTTCAGGAATATCCCCAAAATGCATCTGGAGATGGCGCCTGCCGTTCTCGTTTTGGGCTATAGCTTCCTGAGCAATAGAAGATTTGCCGACAATATCCAAGACTGACGAATCGTTTTCCAGCATCTTAACAATAAGCCAACGCCACGGGTATTGATCGACCAATTCTTTATCCTTTTTGACTATCTGCTCTAATTTGTCCATTTCCTCACGAATTTCCGGCCCATAGCCGATATGAACTACTTTTGTTTTGATTTTTTCTTCATATACCTTGATAATAGTCTCCAAAAGCTCCTTGGTGCCTATATTCTTATTGCCGACTGTTGAAACGATAGCCACTCCCAACAAATCAAATAGTTTTGTATAATCCACATCCTGACCCTTTTTTTCTGCCATATCGTTCATATTCATTGCCAAAACCAAGGGAATCTCTAATTCCATCAACTGTGTGGCAAGGTAAAGGTTTCTTTCTAAGTTGGAGGAATCAACGATGTCTACGATTACATCAGGCTTCTCATTAATAATAAAGTCCCTAGCTACAACTTCGTCCTCAGAATAAGCTGACAAGCTATAGGTGCCCGGAAGATCCACGACATTTATTTCATAATCTTGAAAAGAAGCTTTCCCTTCTTTTTTCTCAACAGTTACTCCCGGATAGTTACCGACATGCTGATGCGCCCCGGTTAAATTATTAAAGATTGTTGATTTACCGGAGTTAGGATTACCGGCAAGGGCAATAGTAAATTTTCTATTCCTCATTTTTTATTCCTCCTTAACTATAATTTTAGCGGCTAATCCATGCCCTAAGGCGACCTTCGCTCCCTTTATAAGCACAGTAACAGGGCCGTACCCGGAGTTATGCAACACTCTTAATCGTTCTCCCGGAATTAATCCCATATCCGTAAGCCGGTGCATGGCGCCCCGACCTCCTTCAAGAGAAACAAATATCAAGTTAACATTCGTTCTAGCCTGGGTTAACCTGTGCATATTTAATTTACCTCAATAGAGATTTGAGCCGCTTCTTCTTTTCTCAAGGATAAATGATATCCTTTTACCTTTATATCTATAGGATCACCTAAGGGAGCAACCTTGATAACCTCTATTTTTGCGCCTTTAATGATGCCCATATCCAGAAGCCTTTTATGAAGCATTCCCTCGCCATAGATCTTTTTTACCTTGCCCGATTCCTTTGGCTTTAATTCACTTAAAATCTTCTCCATTTAAAACCTCCTTCAATATTTTAGATTTACCAAGATTTGTTAGATATGTCTAACTTTAGGAGTAAAAAAATCCCCTACTCTTTCTTTAAGGCGGTCTGGCGCATTCTACAACTTAATTTTTTGCCTGTTTTTAAATAATGCTTGAAGCTTTTTAGCCATTGGGGGATTCCTCCATTCAGCCCTATTTCCACAAACCGAATGAATTTCGTTAGTCTATTAAAAGTCATAGGACTTATAGCATGTTCCATTTTGCAGGCATCGACTTGTGCTGTTTTTTCGTTTATCTCTAAGATCTTGGATAAAAACTTAAAAACCGTATCATGCCGTTTTTGGACATCGCAAGCCACCCTTCCTCCCTCTACAGTCAATTCCGCAGTGCCATATCTTTCATGCGCAACAAGGCCTCTTTTGGCAAGAGTAATCAAAGCGGCATTGACGCTGGAATTCTTGACACGCAGCAATCTACCGATGTCGTTTACCCTAGCAACGCCTTTTTCCTTCTTAAGGAACGCTATTGCCTCAAGGTAATCTTCCATATTAGAACTTATTCTCTTTATCTCAGCGCTCATTTCAACCCTTGGGTATTTAATTCAAACATATATGTTAGACAAGTCTAACATATTTATTCTTTTTGTCAAGAGAAATCTTTTCTCTTCCACAAGGACTATAGCAAGCGCTTATAGTTATTGCTTGCGGTAAGCCTTCGGGCAACTTTTCCCACAACCCTGCCGAAGGCTACCGCATACCTTACCCAACAAAAAATCACCCAAAACCCTTGCATCCAAAGAAAGAACACAAGCCATGGCAAAAGTTCGGGTAGAATATAGTTGACTACCTTTTAATAAATGTTATAATTCTTGCGTAAAGGGGGAAATATCGTGGTTAAATGCTTCATATATGCAAGGGTCTCAACTGACGAACAGGCTTCAGGACAATACAGCTCTATTGATTCGCAGATAGACATCTGTAAACATTACATTGAGATCCAAAAAGAAAAAGATTGGAAATTTATCCACGCCTATACTGACCCAGGTTTCTCAGGCAAAGACCTTGAAAGACCAGGTATCCAAAACCTAATTTCCGATATAAAAACCGGTAAGATTGATGTTGTTATCGTTTATAAGATAGAACGCTTAGTCAGAAGTATTAAGGATTTTTACAGTTTATGGGATCTATTTGAAGCTCATAATGTAACGTTTGTTTCAGCAACTCAGCAATTCGATAGCTCCAATGCAATGGGAAAGTTGATGCTTAACGTCTTGCTTAGCTTTGCTCAATTTGAAAGGGAAAATACTGCTGAGAAAACAAAGGATAAAATGAAACAGCGCGCCCGTCTAGGCAAATGGCATG
>MNVP01000014.1 GCA_001871815.1 Candidatus Omnitrophica bacterium CG1_02_40_15 | reverse complement strand
GTGCGCGCCAAGTTCAGCCGCAATCCTGCAGGCAAGGCTTAGGTATTTTGCATCCCTTGCCATTTCTTTGCCTACCGCAGTAACAGCCAAAACGGGAATCCCGTATTCTTCGCATTCGTTTATCAGCGCAGCGAGGTTTTTCAAAGTTTGGTGCTCATATTTCCCGCCAACATATATTGAAAGCGCCACTGCAGAGACATTAAGCCTGACAGCATCTTTTACTGAAACAGTTATTGTCTCATTCGAAAGGTCGTCGCCTATAATACTATTGCCGCCCGATACTCTTAACACGATTGGCACAGAAGTTTTTGGGTCCACTGATGTACGCAACATCCCTCTAGTAAGCATAAGCGAGTCAGCGTGAGGTAAAAGCTCGGCAATAATCTTACGAGGTTCTTCAAGCCCTGTTGTAGGCCCTAAGAAATAACCATGGTCAACTGCAAGCATTACAGTCCTTCCTATTTCAGGTTTTATTATCCGTGAAATCCTATTCTTCATGCCCCAGTCCATACAATCCTCCATGTATAATACTGTTCTACAATAATATTGTTCGAGCGGCAAATTCGACCAATCACATAAGCCCAGTCGAGAACCTCATAAGAACTTCTCGACTCTGCTTGCATATCTAGCTTTCATGACCGCTCGAAGAATATTTAGGTTCACTTATTATAATTTATTCGGTTCTATTATTACTTTTATCGATTCTTTTGCCTCGCTGACAAGCCTGAAACCCTTTTGAATCTCATCCAGGCTTAAGCGGTGCGTAATCATATCTGTTACATTTATTTTTTTATCGCGGATAAGTTCAAGCGCATCTAAATGTTCCTTGGGATTTGCCGCATAGCTAGATATTATTGATCTTTCGCTTCTCCAGAAAAAATCATTCATTGCTAAAGACAGATTAAAACCTTCATCTGCTGAAGCAAATATCAAAATTACGCCCCCTCTGTCCAGAGATTTAATTGCCTGCTCGGCTGCAGATTTTGCCCCAGTGCACAAGATAACAAAATCAGCCAGCCGGCCGTTATTAAATTCTTTTACTTTTAACGCTACATCTTCTTTTGCGTTAATAATATGGTCTGCGCCAAACTTAAGCGTCTCTTTAAGCCTATAATCATTTATGTCAGTAGCGATTATTTTACTAAACCCTTTAGTCTTTGCCAACTGTATATGAAGAATGCCTGATATGCCGCTTCCTATTATAACAACAGTCTGTCCTTTTCCTGGCCTTTGCCATGATAAACTTTGGCCCCGTATTACACAGGCAAGAGGTTCTACAAAAGTTGCTTCTTCAAAAGTTACTGTATCCGCTAATTTATATACCCCTGCTTTTTCCAGATTTATAGCAGGTATCCTTAAAAATTCCGAAAATCCGCCGGGATCAAAACTTGTCTTGCGGAGTGTTTCGCACGCGCTATGGTGTCCGTTAAGGCAATAATGGCATTCTCCGCAAGGCACATGGTGAGACGCAGAAATTCTATCACCTATCTTGTAACCTTTAACGCCTTTACCAATTTCTACTATTTCTCCTGCTATCTCATGGCCTAAAATAAGCGGCACCCTGTCTCGGCGGTACCATTCTACCACATCTGTGCCGCATATGCCGCTTGCAATTACTTTAACAAGAAGTTCTCCTGGCCCTATTTTTGGTTTTGGCCTTTCCTCAACCCGCACATCATCATTGCTGTAATACATCCCTACTCGCATAATCTCCTGTCCGAAATCAATCTTCCTTCCAGCTTATAATATGAGGCGTAGATGTGGATGGTATAAAACTAAACGCATCGCTTACAGCATTAGAATCAAAGCTTATAATAGGATTTCCAGTAAGAGTAGTGTCAACTTCTGCGCCGCTTTCTACGAATATCGCTCCATCTATTACTGGATTGCCGCTCACGCGCAAAGTCCCTATAACCCAGATAATCCCTGAAAAATGGCCGCCTGTTATATTAAGGTTTCCGTCTACAACTAAAATCCCGGTTCCTGACCAGCCTGTTTCTGTTATTTTCATTTCTGTCAGGGAATTGATATCCACCCATGTAGTATGGTCAACTGGCGTTATGTTGTTCGCTGGATCAGTATAATGATGCGTAGCGCCGCTCTCCATTGCTTCCTTAGAAATTCCGAATACATCTTCAAAATTAAACACCCCGTTCTCTTCATCTATAGCGCCGTTCACCTGCGCGCTTCCCCTTACTTCTACATCTCCGCTTGCAGTAATAGCTGATGTAATATCTCCTGAACTGGCAGGGTTTAAGGGCCTTTCAACTATAGCGCTTATCTTGCGAATAGAGTTATTTGGGTTTACAGCAGTATCTGGAACTCCTCCTGTAGAATTTATAAGAGACCTCGTAGATGTTAACTGAGTTGTCTGCGTAGAATAAGCCCCATTTCCAATCGTGCCTGATAAAGGAGAATTAGGAAATTCTACAATAGCCCTGTCCACGCCTGCTTCTGCAAGCCACAGGGCCTGGATAGTATCTCTTTCTTTATCAGCAACTCTTTTTTCTCCAATAGTCCTGCTAGAAAAACTAGTAGCAAATATTACCAATACGGCTACCACCATATAAGCTGTAATTAGTACAAATCCTTTATTATTTTTCTTCATATATTTCTCAATTTCTAAGCTTCACCTGAGAAACTAAGGTTATCGTAGATTGCCTCGCTGTAAATCCTGGAAACGTATTTTTCTGCGCAGTGATGCTGATATTTACCACATTCGGATTCACAGCGCTTCTATTAAAACTCAATGCTGAGATATTATTTGCCAAAACTTTCTGGCTTCCTGATTGTGTCTTTAGTAATTGCGCGCTATTCAAACCGCTAAGAGCATACTGAATGTTGCTTGACCATGTGATTCCTGTGGCATCTATAGTTGTAGGAATTTGAAACGTAATAGAACTGTAATTTGCCCCATCTGCAGGAACGCCTTGTATTGTAGAAACGCTTGCCTGGCGAAGTTCTTTTATCATCGCATCCAAACCATTGCGGCATGCCTGCTGCACGCCTATCTGTGACTCGCCTGCGCTCAATGAATTCCTGCCTGTTGCAAGAACGCTAAAGATAGCAGCAGAGATTATTGAAAATAAAAAAACTACTATTATTATCTCAAGTAAGGTAAAGCCTCTGTTATTTTTTTTCATCTTTGAGCCATTAAGGTTGCGAGCTGGCCAGGAGAATCCAGCCTTAGATTCCCGTTTAAATCTTCTCCTGCATCACGGCTGCCGTTAAGATTCCTGTCCTCTCCTATAACCCTGTTTGAGCGCGTCCTCCATGACACGCTTACAAAAACCTGCAAAAGGATTGGATTAGAGTTATTAATTGAAATCGCGCCTTTTGCCTCGCCTGAAGCAAACCCCTGAGGATTGAAACTTGCGCCATTATAAGTTGCGTAGACATTAGAAAAAGTTGAGCTCCGAATTTCCTCCAGCTTAGCCTGGCACGCAGCTACAGCCAGAGTAAGCTTGCTGGAGTTTTCATTAAGCGATACAAGATGAGCAAAAACTCCAAGAAGCCCAGCTAGCGCCACAATAAGCACGCTCACAGAGATCATCAACTCTAGCAGAGTAAACCCATGTTCATATTTTACTGGCTTATTAAAGATTAGCATCTTCTTTCATGGGCTCAGCCTCATTTGAATCTATAACGCCATCCTTGTTAGCATCGTATTCTTTTTCAATTTCAGTATCGGCTTTTGCCTTGCCTTTTGTCTTTATCATCTCATGCTTGGCCTTAAGCATGGCTTTTACTTCTGATCCCTCCAGCCAGCCGTCACTATTCGCGTCATATTGTTTTTCAATTTTTGTATTGACCTTGCTCTTTGCGTGGCGCCAGCACATTCTCTTTTCTTTCGCGTCTATTTTTCCGTCTCCGTTCAAATCCATCTTTTCCCTGCAAAGTTTTTTCCACACCGCTACTTCTTCTCCGCTTACTACTCCATCATTATTTGTATCAGCCCTTTTCTTCCACCAGGAATTTGCATTCTTTGTGGGCTTCCAATTATTTATCTCAGATTCGCTAACCATCCCATCCTTATTGACGTCCGCTTCTTTAAAAATCTTCTTTGCCTTTTCCTTCTTTTTATGCTCCCAGTTCTTTTCCCTATGCATCTCTTTTGCGTCTACTGCGCCGTCTTTATTCTTATCCGCATGTTTTAACCTTGCCTCTTTAGGCCCTGCCTCTACAATCCCCGCTAAAAAAATCAAACTGAAAAACACTACTAACAATTTCTTCATCTTATCCCCCTTTCACCATTTGAAAGCT
Organism: Candidatus Omnitrophica bacterium CG1_02_40_15; assembly: GCA_001871815.1. Taxonomy (GTDB): domain Bacteria; phylum Omnitrophota; class Gorgyraeia; order Gorgyraeales; family Gorgyraeaceae; genus UBA10183. The sequence goes on along the minus strand of MNVP01000014.1, from coordinate 15,764 downwards.
ACACCGCCTCCTATAAAACGTTCTTTATCTCTAATTATAGATTCTATATAAGCTATGCCTTGCTTGTCAAACATTTCTTTTGTAAATCTTAAAGACACCCCGCCTTCTTCAATATCCGATGTTTCAAAAATAAGCTCCTTGCCCTTAGCCATTTTCCATGTGCCTGAAAAAATAATCTTTCTGTGGAGTTTTTCTGACTTGGATACGCCTATCCCTATATCAAACGCCAAAGATTTTTCTTTTCCTTTCAAAACTACCGTGCCCAGGGAAGATTTGAAATTAAACCCTGAATTAACTTTCTTATCCAGGGCATAGCTGATCCTATATCTCTCTGAAATATCCCAAGAACCCCTGAAAATAATATCCTGATGTTCTTTCCCATACTTATAGGCTATTTCGTTATTCTTATTTATTTCCCACGCGCCTGATAAAACAAGGCTGTCTGCATCGCCTCTATCCCGTTCAATCCCAAAAGTCAGCCTGTTATATTTATCAGCCTGCCACGAGCCATAAAGTTTCATTATATAGCTCAGGCTTTTACTTTCACCTGCTTTTGAATTTATTAAAAATGCAATCTCATTGCTTTTTGCGTCTATTATTTTAGCTTTCAGGGTAAGCCTGTTACCTTCGCACTGATTATTCCATTTATTTAGAGTAAAAACTAAATTATGATTTTTATCTAAAGCATATTTGCCTATAAATCCTATCTTCTGTGGGATGTCTAATCCTTGAGATTTATTCACCTCGTAGAAAAGATTATTGCCTGAATCCGCAATAAACTTCCCATGCGCTATTTGGCGGAATTTTTTAACCCTCGAACGCCTGCCAACCGGCCTAATAATCAGCCTGTTAAACGGATCCACTTCATAAAAAACCTTATCCATCCACACCCTTCCAAACAACTTGACATTTCAACAATGTTGAAATGTCAAGTTGTTTGGTTAAATTAAAGAAGCGATTATGCCGCCTAACACAGCTGCGTCTTCCGTAGGCAGGATTTCTTTTATTTCCGGGTTAAAGAGCATATTGCAGTCTGCGCTAAATTCTTCATCTTTTGCCCATAGGATAACCGCTATTTTTATTTTTGGGAAAGCGCTTATTGATATAGCCGCAGTGCCTGCGTCTATTTTTTCTGCATTAAAAGAGCTGCATCGTTCAAATACGCTGGAAGAATTGTTTCCGTATTTTCTTAAGATGGGAGTAACCGCTCTTTTTTTAAACGCTGGAAAATACGCTTCTCCTCCGTCCATTTCTTTAAATGAAATCCATTTATCATCGCCTATATTTAACACCTTATTCTCATTGGCAATATAATGAAGGATTAGTAACTTATAATAATCCTTGGCAAGGGTATTACACGACATGGAAATAATATTTTTCTCTGCATAATCTATTTCATACTCATCGTTCAGGAATTTAAGATACCGTTGTTTTATGCCGGTATCCTGAACCGCTTCCCATGCCTTTTTTAAAGCAACTTCATATCCCATATTGTTGTGTCATTGCGAGGCCGCCATTGTTTCTGTGGCGGCCGAAGCAATCTTTATAGATTGCTTCGCTCATTTCATTCGCTCGCAATAACAAAGATTTATCCTAAATTTAATAAAAAACCTTTTCCAGGCACAGCCCCTTTGCCGGAGCAGTCTGGCCAGCCAAAGGCCTGTATTGTTTCGCAAGTATCTCTTTTACTTTTTCAGGTTTAAACCTGCCTCTTCCTACTTCGATCAGAGTGCCTGCAATGTTCCTGGCCATATTATACAAAAATCCGTCTGCCTGAATGTAAATATTTATTATTGGCAAATTGGAAATTATCTCTATTTTTTTAACTGTCCTTATTGAGCATTTTTCTTTTTTATCGCTTGCCTGAAAAGACTTAAAATCTTTTCTTCCGATAAGATATTTAGATGCCTTTTTCATAGCAGCTATATTCATGTCATATGGCACAAATGCGGCGTATCTCGAAGATAAAGGCGATCGAGATTGCCTGCTAACAATGGTATATTTATATAATTTCCCTTCGGAATCAATCCTGGAATGAAATTTTAAAGCTGTTTCTTCTGCGGAAATTATCGAGATAGAGCGCGGCAAAAAACTATTCAAACCATTTCTGATATTATTAAGCGGGAGTTTTGAATCTATTCTAAAATTTGCAGCCTGGGCCTTTGCGTGAACGCCTGAATCAGTCCTGGAAGCGCCTATAAGAGAGATCCTCTTGCCAAAAAGTTTTTTAGCTGCTTCTTCAATTTCTCCCTGCACGGTTTTTAATCTTTTAACCTTGAACCCATGCCCCGTACCCTTGTGGTATGGGGTTGAACCTTGAACCTTGAACGGCGGCATCAGCCGCCTTTGTGTCTGCCAGCCATTAAAACCCGTGCCGTCGTATTCAATTGTTAATTTAATATTACGCATTCTGCGATCTCGACAGCGTTTGTAGCAGCGCCTTTGCGCAGATTATCAGATACTACCCAAAGCCACATCCCATTTTTGACAAATGGGTCTTTTCTTACGCGTCCTACAAAGACCTCATCTTTACCTTCCGCATCTTTCGGCATAGGATATAAGTTATTCTTCGGATCATCAACTATAATTATTCCGCTGGACTTGGAAAGAATCTCTTTAACTTCTTCCGGAGAAACGACCTTATCTGTCTCAATATAGATAGCCTCAGAATGCCCTGTCCTGACTGGCACCCTGACAGTAGTCGCTGAGATATTTATTTTGTCATTATGCATAATCTTATGAGTTTCTTTGACTAATTTCCACTCTTCGCTTGTATAGCCAGAATCGCTAAATCCTCCTATATGAGGAAACACATTATACGCCAACTGCTGAGGCATGGCTTTATTTTCCACATCCGCCTGTATGTTGACATACCCGCCTTGGGCAATCTTTGAATTTTCTTCTTTTAATTGCTCAACAGCTAATTTACCTGCACCAGATGAAGCTTGAAAGGTAGTCACGATCACTCTTTTCAGGCCTACTTTTTTATAAATAGGCCATAAAGCCACAACCATCTGTATAGTAGAACAGTTAGGATTTGCTATTATGCCTTTATGTTTTTTTACCCCATTAGAAATATCGCGTGAATCGCTGAAAAACCAATTTCTAACGGGGTTAACATCTTTTGCATTAACCTCTGGAACAACAAGGGGCACCTTCGGGTCCATCCTGAAATCAGCGCCATTATCAATTACAATAGCGCCTTTTTTCACTGCTTCGCTTGCATAAGTAGTGGCTGCGCCTTTTTCGCCTTCAGTCCCAGCAAACAAAGCGATATCTATCCTTTCAAACGCTTCGTTAGAAATAGCCTGCACTGTATACGTGACGCCATCTACATTTATATCCCTTGCTGAACGGGCTAAAACACTTAATTTAGCAACAGGAAAATTTCTCTGTTTTAGCACTCTCAACATTTCTATCCCAACCGCGCCTACCCCTATAACAGCGATATTATATTTCTTTGACATATTGCTCCTCTATTATATATATTCTCGACTCTGTTTAATATTTTTACTCTCGTGACCGCTCGAATAATATCCCTCGACAAGCTCAGGACATATTGTTCGAGCGAACTATTTGACTATACATGTAAGCCCAGTCGAGAACCATTATAAATTTTTCACCACTAAGTCGCCAACCTCTGTTGTCGAATATCCCATTTTTCCAGCTGCCAGTGATTTTAATTTTGTCTTAACTATTTTTATAACCGCATCCTCTATCTGCTTTGCTGCTTTTTCTTCTCCTAAATTTTCAAGCATCATAGCCACTGCACATATTGCAGCAAGAGGATTGATAACATTTTTACCTGTATATTTAGGCGCTGAACCTCCTATGGGTTCAAACATGGAAACGCCTTCCGGGTTTATATTGCCGCCAGCTGCTATACCCATGCCGCCCTGTATCATTGCGCCCAGGTCAGTGATAATATCCCCAAATATATTGTCTGTCACTATCACATCAAACCACTCCGGATTCTTTACGAACCACATTGTAGTAGCATCCACATGAGCGTAATTAGTAGTTATATCTTTATATTCTTTAGCTACTTCATTAAATGTCCTTTGCCATAAGTCCCATGCGAATGTAAGGACATTTGTCTTTCCGCAAAGCGTTAATTTTTTATCCTTATTCCTCTTTTTTGTATATTCAAATGCGTATCTGATGCAGCGTTCAACGCCTTTTTTTGTGTTATGAGAAATCTGAATCGCAATTTCGTCTTTAGTGCCTTTTTTCTGGAATTCGCCAAGCCCTTTATAAAGGCCTTCTGAATTTTCTCTTACCACTACAAAATCAATATCTTCTGGTTTTTTATCTTTCAGGGGGCAAAAATCAGCATTATAAAGTTTCACAGGCCTTAAATTAATATATTGATCCAGGGAAAATCTGAGTTTTAAAAGAATGCCTTGCTCAAGTATTCCTGGCTTGACATCTGGATGGCCTATCGCGCCAAGAAATATCGCGTCCATCTTTTCCAATTCCTTTAGAACAGATTCAGGCACAAGCTCTTTTGTCTTCAGATATCTGGCTCCGCCTAAATCATATTCCACTGTTTCATATTTAAAACCTGCCTTTTGACTTACAGCAGCCAAGACCTTTAACCCTTCCTTGACGACCTCCGGCCCTGTTCCATCTCCGCCTATCACTGCTATTCTATACATACCTCTCGTCCTTTCTTGATAATTTGACTCAAATTATTCCGCGTAGGTTCCGCGATTGCTTTTTCTTCCGCGTAGTTCCGCGCTTATTTACCCATTTTAAAAGCCCGCCTGAACGGATTATTTCCTGTATAAACTTTGGGAGCGGCTTCGCCTTGTACCCCTTATGTTCTGTCAGGTTCAAAATAGAGCCTGCGCTTAAATCCACCTCTAAATAATCGCCTTCCTTTATCCCGCTTATGTCTTTAATCTCCAGTATAGCGAGGCCCATGTTTATCGCGTTTCTTAAAAATATCCTGGCAAAACTTTCCGCGATTACGCACGAAATGCCTGCGCCTTTTATTGAAATCTGCGCGTGTTCCCTGGAAGAACCACATCCGAAATTCCTGCCCGCGACTATTATATCACCCCTGGAAATCTTTTTTGAAAACTTGGGATCGATATCCTCCATGCAATGATCTCCTAATTCCTTTGGATCAGTGGTATTCAGGTACCTGGCAGGAATTATCTCATCTGTATTAACATTATCCTTGAATTTCCAAACCTTGCCTTTAAACCGCATGATTTTCCTTCGTTCTCGACTGGACTTACACGATTAGCCGCAATGTCCGCTCGAACAATATTATATTCTTCGAGCGAGGCGCCGAAAGCGCCGAGTCGAGAAGCAATATCTAAATTTCTCCCGGATGCGCAATCCTTCCTTTTATTGCGCTCGCCGCAGCTACTGCTGGATTCGACAAATACACCTCGCTGTCAGGATGGCCCATCCTGCCCCTGAAATTCCTGTTCGTAGTACTAATAGCTTTTTCTCCGCTTGCAAGTATCCCCAGATGGCCGCCAAGGCACGGCCCACAGCTAGGCGTTGAAAAAACTCCGCCTGCATTTAAAAATATATCAGCCAATCCCTCTTTAATTGCCTGGGAATAAATCTTCTGAGTCGCAGGAATAACTATTAACCTAACTCTTGAATTCACTTTCTTGCCTTTTAAAATTTTAGCCGCTATCCTAAGATCAGAAATCCTCCCGTTTGTGCACGAACCAATGACTGATTGGTCAATATTTATCTTTTTAAATTTACTCACAGGCCCTGAGTTACTTGGTAAATGCGGGGCAGAAACCTGCGGCTCAATTTTATTCACATCATACTCTATAACCTTATGGTATTTCGCGCCAACATCACTTTTATAAAATACGCCCTTTACATTTCTCCCTTCGCTTCTAATATATTTTTTCGTAACCTCATCTGGTTCAATAATACCTGATTTTCCGCCAGCTTCGATTGCCATATTGCACATCGCGAATCTATCATCCATAGGAAGCGCTTTTATGGCTTCGCCCTGGAATTCCATTGCCATGTATAAAGCGCCGTCAACCCCAATATCTCCAATGGTGTGCAAAATCAAATCTTTCCCTCCAACCCATGTTTTTAATTTTCCGCTATATACAAACTTTATAGTTTCAGGGACTTTAAGCCACACGTATCCGGTTATAAAACCTGCCGCTAAATCAGTTGAACCAATGCCTGTTGAAAACGCGCCTAACGCGCCGTATGTGCAAGTATGAGAATCCGCTCCTATAATTAAATCCCCAGGCCCTACAAGCCCCATCTCAGGTAAAAGCGCATGCTCTATACCCATCCTGCCGACTTCAAAATAATTAACTATTTTGTGCTTCTTAGAAAAATTCTTGAGTATCTTTGCCTGTTCTGCGCTTTTCTTATCTTTCGCAGGCGTAAAGTGGTCAGGCACAAGCGCAATCTTGCGCCTATCAAATACCTTTTTAGCTCCTGCCGCTTCAAACTCCTGTATGGCAATAGGCGCGGTGATATCATTCCCAAGCGCCAGGTCTACTTTTGCATAAATAAATTCTCCGGGCGCGATTGATTTCTTGTCCGTATGAGCCAGTAATATCTTTTCAGTAATTGTATATGCCATATTTTTCAATATTCTTCTCGACTTCGCTCGAAGAATATTAGAGTAACACAATATTGTTCGAGTGGATATTTCGACGAAATACTAGTGCCCGATCGAGAACTATATATCTAGCGCCAACGCATTTTCCGCGCAATCAGGGAATTTTACGCACTTAATGCATTCTGACCAAATCTTATGCGGTAATTCTGAATGTTCTATTCTTTTAAACCCAAATTTCTCAAAAAATAAAGGCGCATAGGTAAGCGCAAAAACCTTTTTTACTTTTAGTTTTTTAGCGTCCCCCAAGGCTTCTTTTACAAGCATGCTTCCTATGCCTTTTTTCTGCATAGGCTCATCTACAGCAAGTGATTTAATTTCAGCAAGATTCTCCCACGCAATATGAAGAGCGCAGCATCCTAAAATCTTTCCAGCCTCTTCATACACAAAAAAATCCCTGATGTTCTCATATAGTTCATTTAATGATCTAGGCAGCATCTTGTCCGCTTTCGCGTAAAAATTTATAAGCTCCTGTATACCCTTTATATCGCCTATCGTAGCTTTTCTTATCATATTTTCTGCTTTACACCTTTCACTTTTCACCTTTCAGTAACATTGAAAGTTAAATTATAATATCATATCCTTAGGTATAACCACTATCCCAGACTCGGTCACGGTAAATCTTTTTCTGTCTTTTTCCAGGTCATATCCTATCTCCATCTTTTGCGGAACCTTTACATTCTTATCTATAATCGCTCTCTTAACCTTAGCGTATCTGCCTATATCCACGCCCTCCATAAGTATTGAATCGCTAACCTCTGAAAAACTATTTATCCGAACATCAGGAGAAAGCACGCTGGATTCTACTTTACCTCCGCTTATAATGCAGCCATTTGATATAATTGAATTCAAGGCCATACCTATTCTATTATTATTCTTTTCTGCCCAAAGTGTCTTTGCAGGCCCATACTGCTCCTGATATGTCCTGAAAGGCCATTCTTTATCATATAGGTTCAAAGGCGGCACAACCTGAATTAAATCCATATTTGCTTCAAAATACACATCTATACTCCCTGCATCCCTCCAGTATTTAGGCTGATTTATATCTTTATCTTTAAGATTAAATGCGTAAACCTTATCCGAGGAAATCATCATTGGAATAATATTCTTTGCAAAATCATGCGTGGATTTCTCATCCTTAGCGTCTTTTTCAAGGATTTTCTCCAGAACCTCTGTATTAAATATGTAAATGCCCATTGAGGCATATATAAATTTTCCGCCGCTTATATTTTCAATCTGTTTTTTTGGTTTCTCTATAAGGTTTTTAACCGTTGAATTTTTATCAACTTCGCATACCCCGAATTCGCCTGCCTTTTCTTTTGGGACCTCTATTACGCTTATAGTAAGGTCCGCTTTCTTTTCTTTATGAAACTCCAGCATCTCCATGTAATTCATTTTATATACATGATCGCCGGCCAGGATCAGCACATATTCAGGTTTCTCATCCTCGATCGCGTATATATTCTGGTAAATCGAATCAGCTGTGCCTTTATACCAGTGATCATCCACCCTTTGCTGGGCAGGGATAGCGTCTATATATTCGCCCAATTCTTCATTTAACACATTCCATCCTCTTGAGATATGCCTTGTAAGCGAATAAGATTTATACTGGGTAAGGACATGGATTTTTCTGAGGCCTGAATTAATGCAGTTTGAAAGCGTAAAATCTATAATCCGGTATATGCCTCCAAAAGGTACTGCAGGCTTTGTCCTGTCTTTAGTGAGCGGATAAAGCCTCTCTCCCTTTCCCCCGGCCATTATAAAAGTAAGCACATTTCGCATTTAATGAGCACGAAAGTTACGGAATGCAATGAACGTAACTTTCTGTGCGAATTAAACCCCGCCCTTTTGAATAGCAAGCTGAGAAAAATTGCTAAAAGGGCAGGGTAAGCTCAATCACATAATTTATGTTCGCTATCGCTCCATAAATTATGATTTCGCTTATTTTACAATACTCACGAATAAAATGCAATTTAAATAATAAAAAACCGCGTAGGTGGCCGTAGGCCTCCTGCGCGGTTAGGATAGTTTCTATTCTAAAAACTCTCTATTTTTTCTTGCCTAACTTCTCTCTAATTAAAACAATATCCGCAAGATCTATGGCCCTGGCAGATATCTTTTTCATTTTTTCAAGATCATATAAAGATGCGATATGAAAATTAAATTTCATCCCTTTTATTTTTCTTGCCCGCTTTAAAAGCCTGTTAAATTCTTCTTGGCTTTCAAAAAATATATCAATAAGCTCCATACCAGAGCTATCCTGTAATGTTATCCACTGGCCGATTAATAAATGAGGCCTGCCTATGACAGCAGTAATGTATCTATCACGGCTCAAAAGGCCTGCTTCATGTATTATTGAAAATAGCCTATTTACTGTTTCGGTTTCTGCTGGCACTACAATATCAATATCCAGCGTGCCTCGAGGAATACCATGTAATGCTATAGCCGCTCCGCCAACAATGACAAATGGAATTTTTTCTGTGGCAAATAATCTAATAAATTTTAGCGGGACTTCTGGAATGGGAAAGATATTTTTTCCAGCCATTTCTTAACCTTTCAGTGTATCTTTTGGAATCCTTTGGCATAAGCTGCCATAGCGAATGTCCTGCTCTAAGCGCCCATCTAAGTCGCTCTTCCGGCGCTAATTTCGAAAACTGCTTAAAATGACTATGTCTTATCTCGGCCGCGTTACTCATATAATGAATATATCAAACGATATAGGATATGTCAATGTGAAAACCGCGTAGGTGGCATAGCCCTACCCTTGTGGTATGGGATTGTCCGTAAGAAACTTCGTAGGTCGCCATTAGGCGTTCTACGAAGTTGAAATGGTTATATATAGCATCCTACATGATTGGGTCAATTCCGGACTACTATAGGGTGTCCCTTATAGGACGTCCCCATTCTCATCTTCTCATTATAGGACGTCCCCATTCTCATTCTCCTCTCCTACTACCCATTCTCCTATAGGACGTCCCCATTCTCCGCATTCTCCTACATTCTCCGCGCAGTTATGAAAAAGACCTCAGGCAGGTCTATTGATCTATCCGACCTTAAACTAATCAAAGAATTAAAAAAACCGCTATAGATTAAAACGATTAATTTAACGCGGTCATTGCGAGGTACTGCAGGTACCGAAGCAATCTCTTCAATAACTGCAAAGCAAGCCTTATATGCTTGTTGCAGCATCTCTTAAATTTGCATGAGATGGCTCGGAAGTAGTTAAGACAATATCTACAATTCTACTTATTTCTTCGTCAATTAAACCAATAAACTTTTCCATGAACACTTCTGTCCCAGTATGGGCTAAATCAGGACCAATGCCAAATTTCACTCTTAAATTGCCTTCGATAAACTCATGCAAATAAGTTAAAACGACCTTTTTAATACCTTCTTTAAATGCGCGTTCGCCTATAACTATAAAAATTAATTCTCTACTGTCATCTTTTTTATGTGGGGGTGCAACCGTATTTGAGCCATATGCATGAATGATAGATTTATCTCCATGTGAATGTAAAATACCATGGAAATAGATAAGTGTTGGAATTTTATCCCAAAGAAAATTAAAATGTTCTGTATCAATAGCTTTTCTAATAACTTCTGAACCAGAAATAAGTCTGGCTATTGTTTCGATTTGATTCTGGCGTATTTTAAATAATGCATCGACTTTTTCTATTTCTGCCTCTAATATATATGCTTCTATTCCATATCGAATTGCTATTGTTTGAGCTGCATTATTTAATAATGGCATAATCTCTACAAAAGTTGGATGCGTATGGCATATTTTAGCAACTACATCAACGATATTGCCAAAAAGTTGTTCAGAGGTAGCAGGAATTGAAAAAGTATATCTATCAGAGTAACCTGAGTCAATATCAATAAAAATTAACTCTTCGGTTTTGTTATCATATGTAATAGTCACGCTGCTTTCCTTTCCTATAAATCTAAAAACTTCCTTGGCTATTGAAATCACCTCGGATGGCTCTAAAGGTAAAAACTGTGGCTTAAAACTTATTGTCACGTTTGCATCTATTATAACTGGCTGTGGCATAATACTATTTAATGGTGTCCTCGCAAGTGCTAATTCTGCCTCAGACAAAAATTGTTTACTTTCTTCTGATTGAATAAATATCCCTCTAACCAATGCAACAGGATGTGTTTGGATACCAAGAGATCTGATAAACGCATGTGCTGAGTTTTCTTCAGTCTTTATATACATTCCTCTTAGGATAGCTTGTCTTAAAATATTAACATTACTTCCAGTTATAGTCACGCTAGTTGAATCTGCAATATTTTCACTAACAAGGCAAATACTTGAAAGCTTATCTTTTTCTTCTCGATCTAATTCCATATTAGAAGATCGTTTTCTGTCGCTAGGAGTTTCATCCTTCATTGACTGCCTTATAATATTATTTAATTTTTCTTCTACTTTAGATTTAGGAATCGTAGACTCAACTATAATATGTCCTAATTCATGGCAATAAATAAGCGCAAATTCTTCATCGCTTAAAACTGAAAGATACTCTAATAAGAAGGAAATCCACTTATGTTTCCCATCTTCTGATTCTTGGGCACAAGCAACCGATGTAGATTGACATAGACAAGAAAAATGAACTGTTTCAATAATCTGATATAATTCATCTCGGTCTAAATCTTTTATAGTATCTTCTATAAGGCCACGCTCTTTAGCTAGTTCTCTACGCTTTGTATTTACATAATCTAAAAATTCCTTGCCTTTTCCTCTAATTTTATTTTTAATATCTGCAATAATTCTATCAGCTTTTGTCAATTGCCCTTCGGGTATAAAATTAACTGGTAATTTTTCTATAAAACCTACATCAATTTCATCCATTCTTTTCTGGCCAGAATGTATTAAGCTAGCATAGCTATCATAAATATCTTCATCTATAAAAACTAATTCTTTTCCTTCTGATGCAAAAGTCAATTTGTCTACATAAACAGGTTTGCCCGTGGCCAATAACAAGCCTCTAATAGGAATAATAGGCCTTCCATCAACAGAATCTAACACTATATAACTATCAAAATGTTGCGGAGCCATCTCTTTTATATTAATTTTTTCTAACTTTTTTGGAAGATTAAAGGTAATATAAGACATGGTGGTCCTTATCAGCCTATTTTTCTCTTTTAACGCCTTTACTACTTCATCAAGCGGATGTTCTCGTTGCACATCTTCTTCAGTACGCTTAATCTCCTCTAAGTGCGCTTTTTCATGCCTTGCCCATTGGGCTTTTAACTTAACATCTAATTGGCTGAGTAAAGCATAGTGTACATCTAAAATAAAAAGATTAGTTGCTCTTGGAGTACCTTCTTTATCTCTAAACATACCAGGATGAGAGATTAGATTGTCAATAATGTAAGCTATTTCTTTTTCTGGGGCTCCTATATTTATCAGCGCTTGCCTTAGTTGTTCTTTTGTGAATCTGTAGACGTTAAGGCCTTGAATATTTCCTAAGTCAGATTCTGGGTCAATATTACTAAGTTCTTCATCTGTTAGAATATATATATCTTCGCGCAATTCATTTAAACCAATAAAAAATGTTCCTAAAGCTTTATTAAGTAAAGTATGTTGTTCATTTGTTAAACCTTCAAGATCTCGCATTGCCTGTAGAATTCTTCCATAGCTATTTCCAACAGGAGCTCTTAACTTATCGGGGGGGTATTTCTAGGCAGGTCTATTCCATATGCTGCGCTATTAAAAACAAATAACACAGCTATAACTAATGAAATAATTTTAGCATTAAAATCTTTATTAAACTTTAGCATAATCTTGGCAAAAAAATTCTGCTTTGCTCTTATATTTAGGTAGGGACAGGACACTGTCCTGTCCCTACAAACATGAGCTTCGCAGGAATTATTCTTTGTAGGGGACGGTTTTAAACCGTTCCCTACAGTAATTTTCATATAGGGGACAGGCATGCCTGTCCCCTATATCATATAAAGTATACCATATATATTTGAGATATTCAAGGTAAGGGCAGGAAAAAACTATTTCCTTACTTGGCCTGATATGTCATTACAAAACCATCTTTCAAATAGTCAAAGTAATTTACGCAGGAAGATTAGAAATTGCCCAATTATAGAATCTTTCTGATAATTTTAATAGGTCAAAGGCTTCTGCTTGATGAAATCCTCTATTTTCATAAGCTATAATATTCTTCTTTGCAATAATTCTTTTAAAAGAGCTGGCCTGACTATTTATCTCATTCTGTGGCAGCCGTAACAGTAAATTCGCGGCCTGCATATGATCTTCTCCTGTTGAACGTATGCCAAGATTAAAAACCAGCATAGCATCACAGCATGATATGGCGCAATGCACAGCATTTAAACCAACAGCTGTCCATTTACCTGAATCTTTTGCATTAAGCATGGTATCATAAAAATCTTTCGCTTTTTTAAGATAGATTTTATAATCGCTTTTTTCTACTGTTTTGATTGTTAACTTTTTAGGGGCCATATTATAGTTTCCAGCCTGCTGCCATAGATAAGCTTGTATGATTTCATTATATTTTTTATTAAAGCAAATCCTTTACGATAACGATTTTTAAAACCTTTTTCTGTCTGTACATAAGGAGACAAAGCGTTCCCAAAATCTCTAGATATCTTTTTATCTATTTCCTCAAAAAGAAGTTCTGCCATGGGTTTAAATTTAATATTATCTATGATAACTGCTAGGTCTATATCGCTTGTGGAATGGTCTTGTTTGTAATTAACGCTTCCAAATAAGGCAACGCTTTTTATATGTTTCCTAACCTTTGAAGCAGATATACCCTTTCTGATTATATCTAGAATATGCAACAGAATCTTATTTTCCTTTTCAAATAAAGGCTTAAGAATATCTGTAACTGCAAAATTATCCTTATTTAAAGTATAAACATGGGTTTTGCCTATATTATGCAATATCAATACGCCTTCCTTGTGTAAAACCTGAAGCGCTTTATGAGTCGCAGCAGGGGTTCGTTTAATTTGCATGGCTATCTGCCTGCCATTCCACTCAGCATTTGTCCTGAATAGAAACCTGAGAATCTTGATCTTGGTTTCATTATTTAATATCTCATCTAAAGGATTGGTAATCTTCATAGTTAAATCCTCGCCTTATTGTTTAGTTTACTAAACATGTGTCTACTAAACTAAACAAAGTTTACCATGTAAGATAACTACTGTCAAGGTCTTTTCGTAATTTTGCTTGGTATTAAATCATTTCAACTACGCAGTTTTTATCAGAGCGTATGAGGCTAGAAAGTAGATCTAAGCAGGGACTTTGTATATTCTTGCTGGGGGTTTTTAAAAATAGTATCGCACGTTCCAAATTCAACAAATCTTCCTGACTGCATAACCATTACCCTGTCGCATATAGAGCCTATGACTCCAAGATCATGGCTTATGAATAGATAAGTAAGATTTTTCCTTTTTTGCAGGTCTATTAAAAGATTCAGGATCTGCGCCTGGATAGATATATCAAGGCTTGATACAGGTTCGTCGCATATTATAAATTCCGGGTCAGTTGCAAGAGCTCTTGCAATCCCTGCCCGCTGGCGTTCTCCGCCCGAAAGTTCTGAAGGCAGCCTGTTTAAATATGTTTCCCCGAGTCCCACTGTTTCTAGAAGCTCTATTGTTTTATTCCTTCTTTCGTGTTCAGGAACATTTTTGTGAATATCATAAACTTCTTCTATTGTTTTCCCTATTCTCATCCTGGGATCCAGAGACGCATATGGATCCTGAAATATTATTTGCAAACTTTTGCGCGTTTTTCTCATGTCGCTATGGGAAATCTTTAATAAATCCTTATCTTTGTAAAAGATACTGCCTTTATCCGCATCAATAAGGCGCAATATTAACTTTGTAAGTGTCGTCTTTCCGCACCCTGATTCTCCTACAAGGCCCAGCACTTCGCCTTTAAAAATAGTAAAACTTACGTCGTCTACAGCGACAACTCTATGTTTCTTAAAAGTCTTATATAAACTACTTATTTTTAATAGCTCCATATTCAAATATACTTCGAGCGGACACTGCAATCCTACAATGTAAGCTTAGTCGAGAAGCCTGCCTTGAGCCCTTCGACTTCGCTCAGGATGATTCAAGGTAGTGAGCCTGTCGAACCACTTATCGAAGGGTTCTCGACTGAGCTTGCAAATTATGCCGAGTTTCCGCTCGAACAATATCTCCTATCCTAATGCATCTTGATACGTGCCCATGTGATACATTTTCTAATTCCGGCTCTTTTTCTTTGCATGCATCTATTCTAAACCTGCATCTGGGATAAAATTTACAGCCTTCTGGTAAATCAGAAAATAGAGGCGCCTTTCCTCCTATTGCATTAAAAAGTTTCTTTCTATGCTCAAATGACGGTATTGAATCCATAAGGCCCATTGTGTAAGGATGCCCTGGATTGGAGATAATTTTTTCTTTTGGCCCGTATTCTACAATTTTTCCAGCATACATAATACCAATCTTATCGGCGATACTAAAAACTATTCTGAGGTCATGGGATATAAATAAAATTGACAGGCTCATTTTATTTTTGAGCTCTATAATAAGATCCAATATCTGGCGCTGGACAGTTACGTCAAGCGCGGTAGTTGGTTCATCTAAGACTACCAGGTTTGGCTTAGACGCAATTGCCATCCCTATCATTGCCCTCTGCTGCATGCCGCCTGAAAGTTCATGCGGGTATACGTTTTTCCTGCCTACAATCTTTTCAAGCCCAACGCTTTTAAGAATCTCAGCAATCTGGCCGTCGCTATTATCTTTTTCTTCAAGAGATTCCTTTATCTGTTCGTATATTGTAAAAACAGGATTTAATGAGCTGAATGGCTCCTGAAATACATACGAAATCTTTTTGCCTCTTACTCTCCTTAATTCTTCAGGGTTTAATTTTAATATATCTTTACCTGCCCCGTACCCTTGTGGTACGGGGTCTTCGAATAAAATTTCTCCGGAAGTCATTCCCCTTCTTTCCTGTATAAGTTTTGTTACACTTAAGCCCACTGTAGTTTTCCCGCAACCTGATTCGCCTATAAGGCCCACGCATTCGCCCTTATCAATATTCAGGTCAACACCTCTCACAACTTCTACATTCCCATAACTAACTTTTAGATTTTTTATCTGTAATAACATATAA
>MNVP01000010.1 GCA_001871815.1 Candidatus Omnitrophica bacterium CG1_02_40_15 | reverse complement strand
AGCCTCCCGTAGGAGTCTGGGCAGTGTCTCAGTCCCAATGTGGCTGACCATCCTCTCAGACCAGCTACCCGTCAAAAGCCTTGGTGGGCCGTTACCCCGCCAACTAGCTGATAGGACATGGGCTCCTCTTCAGACGATAGGCCTTACGGTCCCCATCTTTTACCGCAGCTCCATGCGGAGCCGTGGTCTTACCCGGTATTAGCACTCCTTTCGGAGTGTTATCCCCGTCCCGAAGGTAGATTACCCACGTATTCCTCACCCTTTTGCCGCTATTAAATCAAGTCTCTCGGCCTTGCGGCCTCAAGACTCAATAAAATCGCTCGACTTGCATGCCTTAACCACGCCGCCAACGTTCGTTCTGAGCCAGAATCAAACTCTCCAAAAAAATTAACATAACTCAGACCCGTTAGTCTGGCTATTCAATTTAGAAAGAACAAAAGAAAATAAAAAAGCACATCGAGACGATGCACTTTTTTACATCCTCCCTCAATAATTATTTTTAATTATGTTATCAAGGAGATTTATTCAATAAAAAACTCTTTTGGTAAGTTAATAGTATATCACAGTTTGTTTTCATGTCAAGCTTTTTATAAAATATTTCCGGGAATTTTTTAAGGCCTAAAAACCGCCTTCACAAAGCGTTTTTTGCCGACTTTTATGCGGTATTCCTTGGAAGATTCAATCGGAAAAACCAAGTCTTTAAGGCGATCTCCGTTTACTTCAATGGCGCCCTGCTCTATTAAGCGCCTGTATTCACCATTGCTTACGCATATTTTCTCTGTAACTAAAAAATCGCAAAGATTTGATTTCAAAGCTTTTGCTTCAAGCTTTAATTCTGTAAAAGGGTCTCTTTTCTGGAATTTATTCTCGAAATCTTTTAGAGCGGTTTCTGCAAGATTTTCTTCATGATATTGCCTTACCATATCTTTGGCTAATTTTTTCTTTGCTTCCATCGGGTGCAGCTTATGTATTTCATCCAGATTTTCATCTGTAAGAAGCTCGTAATACTGTATCATTAGTTCATCTGATATAGACATAATCTTACCAAACATCTCCTCTGGTTTATCATCTATCCCTATATGGTTACCTAGAGATTTACTCATCTTGTTGACGCCGTCAAGCCCTATAAGAAGCGGCGTAGTAATAACAACCTGCCGCTCTTTGTTATAGGCTTGCTGTAAATCCCTCCCTACCAGCATATTAAATTTTTGGTCTGTCCCGCCTATTTCAATATCTGAGTTTAATTGGACTGAGTCGTAACCCTGCATTAAAGGATAGAATAACTCTAAGAAGCTTATAGGTTTATTTTCTTTTAATCTTTTCTCAAAGTCATCCCTCTCTAAAAGACGCGCGACTGTATATCTTTGCGCCAGTTCAACAAATTGTTCAAAAGCAAATGGAGAAGAAGATTTTTCTCTGGGCCCATGCGTAGAAAACCATTCGCTATTATAACGAAGTTGATATAAGTTTGGATTTTTTGTGTTTAAAATTTTACCGATTTGTTTTTCATAAGTCCTTGCATTTTTTCCAATCTCATCTGCTGTCAGAGTTTTTCTAGTCTGGGATTGGCCGGAAGGATCTCCTACTCTAGCCGTAGCATCGCCAATTAAAAATATGACTTTATGGCCCAGTTCCTGGAAATGCATTAGCTTACGTAAAAGCACAGTATGGCCTAAATGAATATCAGGCGCTGTTGGATCAAAACCCGCTTTAATCAAAAGCGGCTTTTTTTTCTCAAGTTTTGCAATAAGCTCTTTTTCAGAGATTATCTCAACTACCCCGCGCTTAATTATTCCTAATTGCTTCTTTATGTCCATAACATCTCCAAGACCAGGTCTTGGCCATGAAATCCCTCATAGCTTAAAGACCTGGTCTTGATTACCTACTCTTTCGTTTTCTTGATGCTCAACCGGATTTTCCGTTCCGCATCGTCAACCTTTATAACAACAACTGCAATCTTATCTCCGGCTTTATACATCTCTTCCAGATTTCCTGAAGGCTCAGCGCCCAGTTCAGATATATGCACAAGGCCTTCCATGTCTTTCTCGAGTTCCACAAAAAGCCCGAAGCTTGTAATCTTTGTTATAACCCCTTCTACTGTTATGCCTAGGTTATATCTTTTTAGAATCTCAGGCCATGGGTCGCTGGTTATTTGTTTTAGGCCAAGAGATATCTTTTGATTATCAGCATCTACTGCCAGTATCATTACCTCAACCTTTTGGCCTTTTTTAAGATATTCCTTTGGATTGTTTATTTTCTTAGTCCATGACATATCACTTATATGGACAAAACCTTCTATGACGCCTTCTATTTCTATAAAGGCTCCGTAGTCAGTTAGATTTCTGACTTTGCCTTCCACCTTCATGCCAGGAGAAAATTTTTCCTTTATCTCAAGCCAAGGATTCGGTTCTATCTGTTTTACACCCAGGGATATTTTCTGGCTATTTGCATCTACGTTTAAAACAACTGCCTCAACTGTATCCCCTATTGCAAGGACATCTTGAGGGGTATTCACTCTTACAGTCCATGAAAGCTCTGAAACATGCACAAGGCCTTCTACGCCTTTTTCAAGCTCTACAAATGCCCCGTAAGGCATGATATTCACAACCTTGCCTTTAATCCTTGCGCCTATAGGATATTTATTCTTGATATCCTTCCATGGATTTTCTGTTTTCTGCTTCAGGCCAAGAGAAACTTTCATATTCTCTTTATCAAAATTCAATATCACTACCTCTATAGTGTCTCCTATTGCCACCATTTCGCTCGGATGAGAGATCCTGCCCCAACTCATATCAGTTATATGCAGAAGCCCGTCCACCCCTCCTAAATCAACAAACACTCCGAAATCAGTAATGTTTTTAACAAGCCCCTTGTGGAGTTCTCCTGTTTTCAGCTCACTTAACACCTTGGTTTTTATAGCATCTTTTTCTTTTATTATCGCGTCTTTTCTTGATATTACAATATTTTTTCTTGGCTTATTCATTTTTACTATCTTAAATAAAAGTGTCTGGCCTACGAGCTGATTTACATTGCCAAACCCTTTCAGGGCAACAAGCGAAGCAGGCAAAAATGCCTCTATACCCACATCTACCATCAGCCCGCCTTTAACCTTTCTAGAAACTTTACCCTCTATAAAATCCCCCTCCTTATAAGTAGCGGAAATTTTATCCCATCCCTGCATATTTTCTGCTTTGCGCCTTGAAACAGTAATAAGCCCATCCTCATTCTCCTTGGACTCTACAAACACGTTAAATTCATCGCCGATCTTCAAGTCCACAATGTCCTTAAGCTCTCCTACAGTTATAATCCCTTCAGATTTATATCCTAAGTCAATATAGACATCCTTCACGCCTATTGCAAACACCTTGCCTTTTACTATATCGCCTTCGCTCAAGCGCCTGAATGTTTTGCCATAAGCCTCTTCCAGATTAAATGCTTCCTGTGTTTCTTTTTCCTGTTTTAACTCTTTTGCCATGATTTTCAAAGCCTCCTTATCTTCTCTATGATTTTTTTCACCATTGAATCTGGTGTTGATGCGCCGCTTGTAATACCTATACAATCCCTGCCTTTAAACCATTTTTTCTTAATTTCAAGCTCTGTTTCAATATGAAAACTATCCACCCCGCTTTCTTTGCAAATCTGCCAGAGCCGCTTTGTATTAGCGCTATTTTTTCCGCCAATAACTATCATCAGGTCGCAGTCTTTCAAAAGGCCGCGTGTCGCTAATTGCCTTTTTGATGTATCATTACAAATCGTATTAAAAACCCTGACTTCGCTGAAATCCTCTCCCAGTATCTTTTTAATCTCGCTTATATAATTAACTTTGTCCTGGGTTGTCTGAGAGATAATGCCTATCTTTTTTGATTTTTTATCTTTCCCAGCAATGCTCTTAAGCGCCTTAACCTCTGGATGAGCGCTGTCCCCTACTATTATTATCCTGTATCGCTCTTTTTTCAGGCCCCTTACAATGCCCTGAGCGTATTTTACAAAAGGGCAGGTTGCGTCAATAAGCTTTATGCCTTTCTTTTTTATATCTTTCAAAGCCTCCAAAGGCGCGCCGTGTGACGATATTATCACCGTTCCGTCTTTTATTTTCTCTAAATCACTAATTACTTGCAGGCCTTTTTTAAAAAGCCTCTCCACCACCTGTGGGTTATGTATTATAGGGCCTAGCGAATAAATATTATCTTCGGCCTTTAATCCCTTCAAAGTATTTTCAGCAATATTTATCGCCCGCTTTACTCCAAAACAAAACCCCGCGCACCTCGCTACCTTAATCTTCATAAAATATGCTTGTCATTGCGAGGGCGAAGCCCCGCCCTTT
>MNVP01000041.1 GCA_001871815.1 Candidatus Omnitrophica bacterium CG1_02_40_15 | reverse complement strand
TTCAACGCCTTTATTAATAAGCCTGGACATCTCTCCCTGATGAGGAGTAATTATATATTTTGATCTTATTTTTTTGAGCATATTCACATTCTTGCTTATTGCATTTAATGCGTCCGCGTCCAGAACCATTGGCTTGTCAATTTTAAGAATTAATCTGACTATTAATTTTCGAGTTTCAGGGTGCTGCGAAATCCCTGGCCCTAAAACTACAATATCTGAAGCTTTAACTTTTTTTAGTATTTCTCTCTCTGCTTTTAAAGATAGCGTTATTTCTTTTGTTTCAGCCAAACTAATAGTCATTACCTCTGTAAGTTTCCTAGCCATTACTAAATTCAATGAAACAGGTATGCCTAATGTGGCAAGGCCTGCGCCTGAACGAAGCGCTGCGTTTGAGCACAGCGCTGCCGCGCCTGTTAACCCTCTGGACCCAGCCAGAATAAAAACATGCCCAAAATCTCCTTTGTGGCTATCCTTCGGCCGTTTTTTAAGCAGCTCCCTGAATTCTCGTTTTATTTTAACATTCATAATATTATGTAGGGAACGGCCGCGGCCATCCTCTACTTGTTTCTCCACAATATCGCATTACTTATTGCATAATTATTTGTATGCGACATACTGACTATTATCCTGTCCAGTTTATTCTTATTTGCGAATTCTTTTGCTTCCTTATGCAATATCACTTCCGGCTTACCTTTCGAATCATTCACTATTTCTATATTTTTTAAGCGTATACCTACCCTGGTATCTCCGAATGCCTTTAAGACTGATTCTTTACAGGCAAACCTCGCAGCCAGGTTTTCATGCGAAAACTTTTTCTTGTTGGCATAAGAAAGCTCCCGCTTGGTAAAAACCCTGCTCAAAAACTTCTCACCCCACATATCCAAAGCTTTCTTTATCCGAAATACCTCTATTATATCAATGCCAGTTCCTGTAATCATCTCTTATCCCCAACAACTTTACACTAGTGACATTGTCGCTTGTGTAAAGTTGTTCATTGTATCAGTGCCTTCATATCCTGAACTGCTTTGCGCAATCCTATAAACACAGCTCGAGATATTATAGAATGGCCGATATTTAGCTCGTTTATGCCTTTAATATTAGCTATTCGTTTAACATTTGTATAATTAAGGCCATGGCCTGCGTTTACAATCATATCTTTGGACATTGCATACTCAGCTGAATCTTTTATTTTCTTAAACTCTCTGTTCGTAGACTTCTTATCCTTCGCCAGGCTATACTCTCCTGTATGTATTTCTATAGTCCTTATACCTATATATATAGCAGAGTGGATCTCATTCTTGTCAGGCCCAATAAAAACACTCACGTCTATGCCTTTTTCATTGAATAATGCTGTTATCTTAGCCAGCTTTTTTTCAAATTTTACAACACTTAACCCGCCTTCTGTTGTAAGCTCCTGCCTTTTTTCAGGCACAAGAGTAACCTGGTCAGGCCCAAGCTTCAAAGCAATATCCACTATCTCTGGATTTATTGACATCTCAAGGTTAAACCTTGTATTTATCCTTTTTCTTAACTCAACAATGTCTCCATCATTTATATGCCGTCTGTCTTCCCTTAAATGCGCAACAATACTATCGCAACCTGCCTTCTCGCATATCAAAGCAGCTTCAATAGGCTCAGGTTCTCTACCTCCTCTGGCCTGCCTTAAAGTCGCAACGTGATCTATATTAACTCCTAACTTAGGCATTTTTAATGAGCACATCACTTATGGAACGAGTGAAGCGAGTGAACATAAGTGACTGTGCGAATTAACCCCGTTCCAAGTCTAGTAGATAGCTTAAAGCTTGCTAATAGACTTGGAACGGGGTAAGTTCGGACTTATCATTTACGTTGTCCTATGGACTCCGTAAACGATGTTCTCGTTTGAATCTGATCTATAACCGAAGATTTATATAATTGCTTAGCCATCTTTTTCTCTTTAATCAGCTCTTCATTGACATAAAACCATGTTATTACGGCAAGTATCAAAGATACTATCTTTATCCAGAAATTATTAATCAGCCAATTATTCATTTAATGAGCCCCCACCGTTTTGATTCGCTTTGCGAATGCAAAACGAATCAGTAGGGGCGAATTAATTTTTCTTATCCGTCCTGTAAAGATTGCTCAGCACTCTCTCTAATGACTCTCTATCTAAATCATGGGTAAGCCTGCCGCCTATTGCTACAGAAACCCCGCCTGTTTCTTCAGATACAATAACTACTATAGCATCAGTTTCCTCGCTCAAACCAAGAGCTGCCCTATGCCTGGTGCCAAGCGCTGTTAAAACTTTTGGGTTCTGTGTAAGCGGGAAGAGGCACCCTGAAGCAACTATCTTGCCGCCTGCAATAATTATGCCTCCATCGTGAAGCGGGGTATTAGGCATAAATATGGTTATTATGAGTTCTGAATTCACCTTTGCGTCTATCTCTACACCGCTTTCTATATAATTTTCAAGCCTTGTTTCTCTTCCGATAGCGATAAGCGCCCCTATTTTTCTCTTGGACAACAAAAAGCACGCCGTGGCTACTTCATTTATTATCTCTGACTCTTTAAGGAAAAATCTAGACCATCTGCGTTGCCCTATGTTAGCAAGGCCTCTTCTTATCTCTTGCTGGAATATTATAAGGAAAGCCAGTATCGACAATGCAAATATCTTTGTGAATATCCAGTTTATCCTTTCGAACCCAAGCTGCTTGGTAATGATAAATATCAGGGTTATTAAAATTATGCCTCTTAAAATATACACGCCCCTGGTGCCTCTTGCAAACAGTAAAATACCATAATACACAAACCACAATATGCCTATCTCTATCAATATCTTGGATAATGATAGGTAATTATTCATTATTTTTCTCCGTCCCGCCCTTTTGATACGCATCAAAAAGATATGCTCAAAAGGGCGGGGCTCCGTTACGGCTAATTGCATCGGCAATCACAACAACCTGCTTCATTTCTTTAACGTCATGCACTCTAACTATATCTGCGCCATTTTTAATTGCTATAGCAACTGATGCTGCTGTGCCAAATTGCCTTTTATCAGGTTCATCGCCCGTGATTTTTCCGATAAAAGACTTTCTTGAAGGCCCTACTAATACAGGCCTGCCAAGTTCTCTGAACTCAAAAAGCCTGTTCAAAATCTCAAGATTATGTTCTAAAGTTTTTCCAAACCCTATCCCTGGGTCTATTATTATATTCTCTTTTTTAATCCCACCTGCCGCTGCTTTTTCAATAACTGTTCTCAGCTTATCTTTAATTTCCTGAATCAAATTCCCATATTCTGGGTTGTCTTGCATTGTCCGCGGGGTGCCTTTTATGTGCATAAGCACAACCCTTGCATTAAATTCCCTGGCTACGCCTATAATTTCAGGATCCGACTCCAATCCCGTTATATCATTTATTATTGATGCCCCGTTTTCTAACGCAAGCCTGGCAACTTCTGACTTAGAAGTATCTATTGAAATAGAGGCATTGATTCTCTTTGATAACTTTTTGATAACAGAAATTGTCCTTTTTATCTCTTCTTCAATTGTAACAGGCCTTGCGCCTGGCCTGGTAGATTCGCCTCCTATGTCAATTATATCAGCTCCTTCCTCAACCAATCTTTCCGCTATTTCAACTGCTTTATCTGCATCATTATAAATACCGTCTCCGCTGAAAGAATCAGGCGTAACATTCAACACCCCCATTATATAAGTGCGGGAACCAAATTTAAAATCTATCATACTTGCTTAGTAAACACTATTTTCTTTACCTCTTCCGAATCCAATACCTCTTTTTCAAGCAATGTTTCAGCAAGGGCTTTTAATTTTTCAAGATTAGCTGTCAATTCATCTTTTGCCCGCTTATAACACTCTTCTATAATTTTGCGTATCTCTTTATCTATCTCTACGGCTGTTGCCTCGCTGTAATTTCTTTCTTCTACAATATCACGGCCAAGAAAGACTTGCTTTTCTCTTCTCCCAAAAGTAAGGTTTCCTAGTTTCTCGCTCATACCCCATCTCATTACCATATCCCTCGCAATATCAGTCGCCTTTTCCAGATCGTCCTGAGCTCCTGTTGAAAGTTCTCCAAATATAAGATCCTCGCTGGCCCTGCCGCCCAATATGCCTACTATTTTTCCTGTTAGCTCTTTTTTAGTCACAATGTATCTATCTTCCAAAGGCAGCCTCATAGTGTAACCAAGAGCAATGCCTCTTGGTATAATAGATACTTTATGCAAAGGATCAGCCCCTGGTATTAAAAGCGCTAAAAGCGCATGGCCTGATTCATGATACGAAACTATTTTTTTCTCCTCTAGGTTTATAACCCTTGTCTTTTTTTCAGGCCCTGCAATAACTCTTTCAATAGACTCTCCCAGCTCTTTCATATCCACATTCTCTTTATTTCTCCTAGCAGCCAAAAGAGCAGCCTCATTCACAAGATTAGCAAGGTCCGCCCCTGAAAAACCCGATGTCTGCCTTGCAATATATTTAAGGTCAGCGTCTTTGCTGAGTTTAATGCCTTTTGTGTGGACTTTTAATATCGCTTCCCTGCCTATAATGTCTGGCCTGGATATAACTATCATCCTGTCAAACCTCCCTGGCCTTAATAATGCGGGATCCAGGACATCAGGCCTGTTAGTAGCTGCTATCAATATCACGCCTTTCTGCGTATCGAATCCATCCATCTCTACAAGAAGCGCATTCAAGGTTTGTTCCCTCTCATCATGCCCGCCGCCGATCCCTGCAAACCTCTGTCTTCCAACAGCGTCTATTTCATCAATAAAAATAATGCACCCTCTGCCGCTTATCTTTGCAGAGCGCTTGGCTTGCTCAAAAAGATCTCTTACTCTGGAAGCGCCTACACCCACAAACATCTCTACAAAGTCAGAACCGCTTATGTTGAAAAATGGCACACCTGCTTCGCCGCTCACTGCCTTTGCTAGAAGGGTTTTTCCCGTGCCAGGAGGCCCCATAAGTAATACGCCTTTAGGAATCTTGCCGCCTAATTTCTGGAACCTCTTGGGATCTTTTAAAAATTCTATAATCTCCTTCAATTCTTCTTTTGCTTCGTCAACCCCGGCAACATTATCAAATGTTATTTTTAATTTATCGCCTGCTATCTGTTTTGCTCGGCTTTTCCCAAACGAAAGTATCCTGCCTCCGCCCTGCGCTCCTCTATATACAAAAAACCACAGGAACCCTATAAATAAAAGCATTGGCCCAAGTGAATAAAAAAGATTTGTCCATAACGTCTTTGGAGGCTTAATGTCAAAATCAGTCACATTGTTGCGTAATAAATTTAAAAGCTCAGGATCTTCCTGGGGTATACGCACTGTAAAACGCGCTCCGCTGGAAAGCGTGCCTTTGAGCTCATCCTCTACTTTTACAACAGACTTAATGGCCACTGTTTGTTTATTGCCTTGCAATAGCCTGTAAAACTCGCCGTAACTCAGCTCTTTTGGAAGCGAAGCCTGGGAGAAAGAATCCATCCTGAATATATATATAAGAAGCAAAAACAATCCTATCCAAAATAGCACATTTTTATTTATTTTATTCCCGCCTTTATTTTCCATATTCATATATCTCCTTTAATGAGCAGATACTTGACATCTTTGATGTCAAGTATAGGCCAAAGGACGTCTGCGAATTAAACCCTTGACAAGCTCCCTATTTCATAGCGCGGATGTCAAGGGTCAAATTCGGACAATAACTTACGTTCACTTCATTCCGTAAGTTATGTCTTCATTTGATACATATATTACCACAGCTTGTTTGAATAAATCAACTTTTAATTAATTTCAAGACAATATTTGTTCTATCTTTTGCAACACTTATGCCTGCTGGTAAGTTAACTATTGAGTTCACAGGCCTGTTATTGATTAATTCTTCCATTTCCTTCCAGTGCTGATATGTAAGCTTTCTCAGGTCACCCTTGAATTCTTCCAGAGCAGCCCTTAAAATTCTTTTTCTTATAGCGCTTGGCTGCTTTTTAAATTTCTTGATGTCTATATGGATTTCACCTTGTTTAATCTTTGACATGCTTTTAAATTTTCTATTTGCATATTTAATTAGAAATTCGTTCTCCGCTTGTAAATTCTCTGCCATATTAGCAAGGACTTCCTTGATATTAGAATTAAAATCTTTCTCTATGAGAGGGATTAATTCCAGCCTGATTCTGTTCCTAGTAAAGATAGCTTTTTCGTTCGAAGAATCTTTTCTGAAATTAAGTCCTGTTTCCGAAATAAAAGCCTCCACCTCTTTTCTGGATATTTCTATAAGTGGCCTTATTATTTTAAACCCCTGTATATCTTTAACAGGACTAATTCCCCCCATGCCTTTCATACCAGCTCCTCTTATTATCCTCATAAGCACTGTCTCAGCCTGATCATCCCTTGTGTGGCCAACTGCTATTTTATCCACGCCTCTTTCTTTCGCAATTCGCTTAAAAAAACCATATCGCTCAAACCTCGCAGCCTCTTCTGGAGAAATCCCTTTTTCCTTGCTAATTCTTGGGACATCTATCTCTTCCCAAACAATTTCAAGGCTGTATTTTTTCGCAAGCTCTTCGCAAAATTTCCTGTCAGCCCTTGATTCTTCTCCTCTAAACCTGTGATCTAAATGAGCAATTAATATGGTTAACGAATATTCATTCTTCAAATTATATAAAACATGAAGCAGGGTAACCGAATCAGGCCCACCTGAAAGGCCTACAAGAACCTTATCGCCCTTTTGAAGCATATTATATTTTTTTATTGTAGATTTGATTTTATCTAAAAAAGTGGTGGGCATGATTTTATGTTTCGAAGAATGGCCCTGTACCAGTCGCTAAGCTATACTTCTTTTAGTCACAATTTCGCTCCGGTACAGGGCTCATGAACCACTCGCTAAAATGGCTTGCCATGAACCCGAGCGAAAACTAATCTTAAGGCCTAATTCTTAGCGAGTGGTTCATGGTAGCGGCGAGTGGATTTGAACCACTGACACGCCGGGTATGAGCCGACTGCTCTGCCAGGCTGAGCTACGCCGCCGAAATTTTACGCAGTAAAATTTCGTCCCGAGCAACACTATTTATTTCCTTTTAGTTGCGAGGGACAAAACCTCATTTAAACTTCCACTCCTATATCCTTCCAAATCCAGCGTAATATACCTAAACCCAAGTTGCTTTAAACGTTTTGTTATCTTATCACAAAATTTTTTATTCACAAACCTTTTTATATCCTCTTTTTCCACTTCAATTCTTGCAATGTTATTATGGCAACGAACTCTTATTTGAGATACGCCTTGCCTTTTTATAAAATCTTCCGCTGCCTCTATTTTTCTCAGCGCCTCTTTATTTATCTTTTCGCCATACGGAAACCTGGAAGCCATGCACGCCATTGAAGGCATATCCGCAGTCTCTAATTTTAATTTTGCAGAATATTTTCTTATATCGTCTTTTGAAAAATCCGCTTCCGTAAGAGGACTTCTTACCTTTAATTCCTTTTTTGCTATACTGCCAGGCCTATAATCCTTTGCATCGTTTGTATTAGACGCATCTAACACATAATTAAAACCTTGTTTTTTTGCTATTTCAGCTAGCTTGCTAAATAATTCTTTTTTACAATAATAGCATCTGTCTATCGGATTTTTTGTAAAATTTTTATTTTTAAGCTCATCTGTAAAGATTATCTTGTGCCTTGTCCCTAGATTTTTTGCAAATCTCTTTGCCTGCTTAAGCTCAGAGCTAGTATATGTCTCTGAAACAGCTGTTACGGCCATGACATTCCCATCCTGCAAAGTATCCTTTGCTATCTTAAGCAAAAAGCTGCTATCCACTCCGCCTGAAAACGCCACCACCACCCTACCCATCTTCTTTAAAATACCTGCTAATTTCTCAATCTTTCCCATATTGCCTACTAAACAACTTGACACTTCAACAATGTTAAAATGTCAAGTTGTTGTTTTAATTAAAGACTTTGTCGATCCAGCCGCCGCCTGAGACGTATTCCCCATCATAAAAAACAGCTGCTTGTCCTGGGGTTATTGCGCTTTGCGGTTCTTTAAAATCTACTTCCGCAATATTACCGCCCAAATCCTTTACGCAAGCTAAAGCCTTTTTATGATTATATCTTATCTTCACCTCTAATTCTTTTTTCTTTTTCGTGTCCATTGCCAACCAGTTGACATTTTTCACCAGAAATTTATTTTTTTTCACATCCTTTGCTTCTCCAACCACAATAATATTATGTTTCGGCCTTATTTCTATAACATATAGAGGTTCTTTGGCCGCTATGCCAAGCCCTCTGCGCTGGCCTATTGTAAAATTCCAGAAACCCAAATGATTTCCAAGCGCCTTGCCAGATTTATCTATTATATCGCCTTTCTGAGACTTTATATTTCTATACTTCTTTATAAAATCAGAATAATTATTATCAGGAACAAAGCATATCTCCTGACTATCAGGCTTATCGTATATATTAAGGCTTAATTCTTTTGCCTTGGCCCTAACATCATTCTTTGTAAGTTTGCCTATAGGGAATAATATCTTTTTCAACTGGCTCTGTTTCAGGCAAAATAAAACATAAGATTGGTCTTTTGCTTTATCAACAGATTCTCTAAGACTATAAGAACTATTTTTTTCTATCCTGGCATAATGTCCTGTTGCGATAAAATTACAGTCCATGCCAATTGCTTTTTTAAGCAGGCTTCCAAATTTTATTTTTTCATTACAAACAATGCATGGATTGGGCGTCCTGGCTGAAAGATATTCATCTGCAAAATAGTCTATTACATTTTTTTGGAAGTCAGCTTCAAGATTTAAAACATAATGCCTTATGCCAAGGGCTCTTGAAACCTTTCTCGCGTCTTCTATATCTTTTAATGAGCAGCATGCCTTTTCCTTTTCCTGGCCGCATAACTCTTTCGGCCAAACCTTCATGGTAGCGCCTATGACTTCATAACCTTCTTCTTTTAATATAGCTGCTGCTACCGAGCTATCTACGCCACCGCTCATTGCAACTAGTACCCGCTTATTCTTCATATTTTAACCAAGCCACATCCGTCTACAGGATTGCTGTTTGCTATTATTGCAAGGCCTTTAAGAGTAAGCTCTGGGTCTATTTTATCAATACTTTCGCAATAAGGCCCTATAAGTTTAGAAAAACCCCCTGTAACTATAACCTTGGCATTTCTCGAATACCGCCTTTTAAGCTTATACACTATGCCATCGCATAAACTGCTGAAACCATATACGATCCCTATAAGCATGCTTTCCTTTGTTTCTTTGCCCAATATACCTTTTGGTTTTTTGATAATAACTTTTGGCAGAAGCGCTGTCTTTTCATACAATGCCCACAATGAAATCCCTGGGCCAGGCGCTATAACGCCGCCAATATATTGCCGCTTCTCGTTTACAATATCTATTGTTATAGCTGTGCCGA
Organism: Candidatus Omnitrophica bacterium CG1_02_40_15; assembly: GCA_001871815.1. Taxonomy (GTDB): domain Bacteria; phylum Omnitrophota; class Gorgyraeia; order Gorgyraeales; family Gorgyraeaceae; genus UBA10183. The sequence continues at coordinate 10,840 of MNVP01000041.1, read as the reverse complement.
AATCCACAACTATGCATGCCCCGCCATATAGTTCATACGCAGCCCTGGCATTCACAAGCCTGTCAGAACCTACCTGTCCAGGGTTTTTGTAAAGATTCTTAACCCCGCTATCCACATCTCTTCCAACAACTATGCAATTTCTATTAATTGTTTTTTTAATGGCCTTTTCTACATTTTTTAAAGCAACAGGCACTACGCTAGTTACAATCACAGAATCTATAACCTTAAGATAAGGCTTTAACTTTGCCTCATAGTCTCCAGCCAAATCATCAGAATACGTAGGTATTCTGAAAACCCTTTTTAAAATCTTTTTATCAAAAATGCCATTATGAATGCTTGTATTGCCAATGTCAATTGCTAACAGCATAACTACCTCAGCATTGTCACATCGCCAGCAAAAACTCTTTCATTGAGCCCTGAATCCATTCTTAATACAAGGGCGCCGTTCCTGTCAACATCTATAGCATAGCCTTCGATCTTTGCCTCGTGATATGCCACCTGAACCCTTGTGCCTAGAAAATTTGAAAATTCTTTATATTCTTCTATAATCTCATCTATATGGCCGCTATTAAAAAGCCTGTAATATTTGTCCATATTTCTAAAAATACTTCTTACTATTTCAACCCTGGATAACTCTCTGCCAGACTCTTCTGCAATAGAGGTTGCGCCTTTCGGCAAAAGCTCTTTTTTCGTATTTATATTAATACCTATGCCTATTATAACAAAATTAATCTTGTCTGTCTCCGCATTCATTTCAGTCAATACGCCGCATATCTTTTTACTATCTATCAAAACATCGTTTGGCCATTTTATAAACGCTGCAAGATTTGTAATTTCTCTGATTGTCTTTGCAACGCTCAGAGCTGAAAAAAGCGTAATGCTAGATACCTCTTTTGGCAATATATTTGGCCTCAATATAATAGACATATACGCGCCTTTGGATTTGGGAGAAACCCAAATTCTACCCATCCTTCCTCTTCCAGCAGTCTGCGATTCTGCTATAACAATAGACCCTTCTTTTTCTCCCTGTATTGCGAGATTGTACGCCACATCATTAGTAGACGCTGTTTCTTTGTAAGAATAAATCTTTTTGGCTATAATATCTGTTTTAAGACGCCACTTTAGCTCCACCTCTGTCAATGAGTCAGGTACAGAGGCTAGCTTGTACCCCAGATGCGGCAACGCCTCTATATCATAACCTTCTTCCCTTAGTTTTTCTATATGCTTCCACACTGCTGCGCGGGAAATTCCAAGTTCATGGCTCATATCTTCGCCTGAAACATAGCCTCCTTCATGTTTCTTAAAATAATTCAATATTTTATCATCCAGCATTATTTTTTAACTCCTTTATTCTATCTCTCAATTTCGCTGCGCGTTCAAACTGCAGATTCCTAGCCAAAAGCTCCATCTCTCTTTCAAGCTCGGCAATTACCATTTCTTTTTCATAATCTTCTTCACTCTGGCCAGCTGCTTCAATAACAATTTCTTCTGCTTTTTTAAGAGATTCTATGCCGTTTCTAATGGCTTTTTCAATAGAGCGGGGCGTAATATTATTTGCCTTATTAAACTCTGTCTGTTTCTTCCTTCTCCTATTTGTTTCCTCGATAGCCTTTCTCATAGAATTTGTTATAGTGTCTGCATACATTATAACATGGCCGTCTATATTCCTGGCTGCCCTTCCTGCCACCTGAATCAAAGATGTCTCTGATCTCAGGAAGCCTTCTTTATCTGCATCTAGAATAGCCACCAGAGCCACCTCTGGCAAATCCAGGCCTTCTCTCAATAGGTTTATCCCTACCAGGCAGTCAAATTTCTGCATCCTTAAATCCCTTAATATCTCTGAGCGCTCAATAGTACCTAACTCTGAATGTATATACCTTACTTTCAGGCCTAACTCTTTCAAATACCCGGCAAGGTCTTCGGACATCCTTTTTGTTAAAGTAGTGACAAACACTCTCTGGTTTTTAGACGCCCTTTGTTTTATGTTTTCAACAAGGTCCTGTATCTGATCCTCAGTTGGTTTCACAGTTATTTCTGGGTCCAATAACCCTGTCGGCCTTATAACCTGTTCCGCTATCTGGGCTGAATTCTCGAGCTCATATTCCGAAGGCGTAGCTGAAACAAATACTGTTTCATGGACAACGCCCATAAATTCTTCAAAGTTTAAAGGCCTGTTATCCAAAGCTGACGGAAGCCTGAATCCATAATCAACAAGCGTCTGCTTGCGAGCTCTATCTCCATTGTACATGCCTCTCAGCTGCGGCATTGTAACATGCGATTCATCAATTATTGTCAAAAAATTTTCCGGGAAATAATCCAGGAGGCAGCTTGGCCTTGAGCCTGCAAGCCTTTGGCTCAGATGCCTTGAATAATTTTCTATGCCATTACAAAATCCCATTTCCTGAAGCATCTCAATATCATAACGCGTCCTTGACCCCAACCTCTGCGCCTCCAATAATTTATTCTCTAGCCTTAATTCCTTAAGCCTTTCTTCAAGCTCTGCCTCTATTGATCTGATAGCTAAGTCTATTCTTTCCTGCGTAGTGACAAAATGTTTGGCTGGATATATAGCTATCTTTTCAATAAAATCCGCGAGCGCGCTGCCGCTAATAGGATCTAATTCTGAAATCTTCTCTATCTCATCTCCAAAAAAAATTATCCTGAAAAATGTTTCTTTATACGCTGGGAATATATCTATGGTATCGCCTCTTACCCTGAAACAGCCTCTCTTAAAATCAACATCGTTTCTGGTGTAATGTATGTTTACAAGACGGGATAATAAATCGCTTCTTTTTATTGCCTCTTTCTTTTTTAAAAATAATAATAAATCTTTATAATCTTCGGGCGAACCGAGGCCGTAAATGCAGGATACACTCGCTACTATAATAACATCGCTCCTGGACATAAGAGAACTTGTAGCAGAAAGCCTGAGCCTGTCTATATTATCATTTATAGAAGCGTCTTTTTCTATATAGATATCTGCCTGCGGCACATATGCCTCTGGCTGGTAATAATCGTAATAGCTTACAAAATATTCAACTGCATTATACGGAAAGAATTCTTTGAATTCACTGTATAACTGCGCAGCGAGAGTCTTATTATGCGATACCACAAGCGTAGGCCTTTGGACATTACTGACCACATTAGCCATAGTAAATGTTTTACCGCTGCCAGTAACGCCAAGAAGCGTTTGATACTTCAATTTTTTTTGCAGTCCATCAGTAAGCTTATCAATAGCCTGCTGCTGATCTCCGCAAGGTTTAAATGGAGCGACTAATTGAAATTTTGACATAAATAAAGTTTAGTTTGACAGGCCTCTGGCTGGCCTACGAAAAGACGCTTGGACGCCCCAGCGTGGCGTCCTTCGTCCCGCCCTTTCTTTGGAAAGGGCGGGGCTTCGCTCCGCGCCGATTCTCGTCCCTCGGCTTCATCCCGCCCTTTGATTACAAAGGGCGGGGCTTCGCTCGGGACTAAGAACCCTGAGCCTGTCGAAGGGTCGCTCGTCCTGTGCAAGCTGGGACCTGAGGCACATTAGAAAAATTTTGGCAAATGTCCGCAAGGAATTACAGCGAGTTTCGGTCGAGTGACAATGCGATAGTCGACAGAGAAACGAGCTGTAAACCGTAGCGGACGGCAAAATTATTTCGTGCCGAACGGTCCCAGCTTGCACAGGACACCGTGCCCGCTCGAATCGACGAGGCTTTTCTTTAGGCCAGCCAGAGGCCTGTAATAGTACCTACTTACAAATCTCCAACGAAAAATCTATTGAAGGAGCCGAGTGGGTGAGTTTGCCTATTGAAATTCTGTCAACTCCTGTTTTAGCAATCTTTCTTACATTCTTCAGGCTGACTCCGCCAGAAGCTTCCAGAATTACCTGTTTAAACCGGCCTTTATCTTTGGTATTCTTAAGCTTCACTGCCTTTTTAATATCTTCGGTCTTCATATTATCCAGCATAATTATATTCGCGCCTGCATCCAGTGCATCTTCAAACTCTGCAATATTTTCCACCTCAACTTCAATATTTTTATACCCCCTGCCTTTGAATACAGAAACTGATTCTTTTATAGCGTTTTCTCTTAATGCTCTCAAATGATTATCTTTTATCATTACTCCGTCCCATAGGCCAATCCTGAAATTAAACCCTCCCCCTGCGCCAACAGCGTATTTCTCCATTTCTCTCAAACCAGGATTTGTCTTTCTGGTATCGTATATCTTTGCGGCTGTGCCTTTTACTTCTTTCGCAAACTCAGCAGTAAGCGTCGCTACGCCGGAAAGATGCCCCAAAAAATTTAAGGCAGTCCTCTCGGCTGACAATATATTTTTTGCAGAGCCTCTTACTGATATGACCCTTTTATTTTTTTTAACCCTGTCACCATCCTTATATAAAGCTGTAAATGCTATCTTTTCATCAACTGCATCAAAAACCCATTTTGCAACATCTATACCGGCTAAAACGCATTCTTCTTTTGCTGTAATATGCGCCAATAAAATAATGTCCTTTTCAAAAATGATTGCGCTTGTAATATCCCCGGAACCGATATCTTCTTTTAAAGCGCTTATAATTATTGGATATACTTTTTCTTTGGTTAATTTCATTTTAACCGCCTATCTGTAGGGAACGGTTTGAAACCGTTCCCTACAATGCCTTTATTGTTTCTTCTAATCTCCTGATTTGCTCTTTAAATTTCTCAGCCTTTTCCTGCTCTAGCGCTACTATGTTTTCAGGCGCGTGATCCATAAAATTCTTATCCTTCAATTTCTTTTCTGTAAACACAATCTGTTGTTTTAATAAATCCTGCTTCTTTACCAGCCTGGCCTTTTCCGCTGCCACGTCTATTACCCCCTCCAGAGGAATAAATATATTGAACTCTTCTGTAACAGCGCTGAGAGAGCTCTTCGGCCTTATGAAATTTTCATCTATTGTCAATTTCTCAAGATGAGCTAGATTTTTTATGCATTCCGCGTTATTAGATACTACAGAACCAACTCCCTGTTTTAATGGCGCAAGCCCTGCTGTCAATTTTTTAGAATAAGCTATATTCATATCAGACCGGATATTTCTTATATTGACTATAATATTTTTTACTACTTCTATATCGGCCTCTATTTTTTTATCTATATAATGCTTGTCTGCTTCAGGCCACGCCGCAATCATTATGCTTTCTCTTTCTTTTATACATTCGCGGTCAGAGTGAACAGATGAGTTATGACCGCTCAGTATTCCGCCCAAAGAAGTCTGGATGGGCTTCATATTCTGCCATATTGCCTCTGTCACAAACGGCATAAACGGATGCAGAAGTTTTAAGGAATCCTCAAGAACATACAGCAATATTTTTTCTGTCATTTTCTTTCTATCCGCTATACGCTCTACGCTATCCGCTATTATCGGCTTAACCATTTCTACGTACCAGTCGCAAAAATCATGCCAGAAAAAATCGTACGCCAAACTCTCTGCCTCATTGAATTTATAATTCTTCAATGCCTTAGTCACAGACTCTATGGTTCTATTCAATCTGCTCAATATCCATCTGTCAGCCATAGATAGTTCTCGACTCGGGGCTTCGCCCCTCGCTCGAACAATATTATCTTTCATATATTCTTCGAGCGAAGCCACAGGCCGAGTCGAGAAGTTCTCTTGAGCAATATTCATTAGAACGAACCTTGATGCATTCCATATCTTATTCGCAAAATTCCTGCCTATCTCAAATTTTTCTTTTGATAAGAAAACATCCTGGCCAGTAGCTGTTATGGCTATAATACTAAACCTTAAAGCATCTGCGCCAAATCCGTCTATTATCTCCAATGGGTCTATTACATTGCCCAGAGATTTTGACATCTTCTTGCCTGTTGCATCCCTGACGGTCCCGTGTATATAGACATCGCTGAAAGGTATTTCGCCCGCAAATTCCAAACCTGACATAATCATTCTTGCGACCCAGAAAAATAATATCTCAGGCGCGGTTACCAAAACAGAGGTTGGGTAAAAATACTTCAGGTCTTTTGTTTTTTCAGGCCAGCCAAGAGTTGAAAATGGCCACAGCCAAGACGAGAACCATGTATCCAGCACGTCTTCATCCTGCCTCAAATCTGTGCCTCCGCATACAGGACAATTATCGGGTTTAATCTTAGATACTATTACGCCATGCTTGTCATTCGTCGTTTGTCGTTCGTCGTTCGTAATACAATTCTGACAATAGTAAACAGGCAAACGATGCCCCCACCATATCTGCCTTGAGATGCACCAGTCTTTTATATTCTCCATCCAATTCAGATAAACCTTTGTCCATCTTTTCGGATGGAATTTAATTTTTCCGCTTCTGACCGCTTCTATTGCAGGTTCTGCCAATGGCAACATTTTCACAAACCACTGCAAAGATAGATACGGCTCTATCACAGTATGGCACCTGTAACAATGCCCTACTGCGTGGTCATATTTTTCTATTTTTATTAATAATTTCTTTTCTTCAAGTTCAGTTAGTATTAACTTTCTAGCCTCAAATCTATCCAGGCCATTAAACCTGCCTGAATTTTCATTCATCCTTCCGTCAGGCCCCATAATAGTTATAGGTTCCAGATTATGGCGTTTCGCCATCTCGTAATCATCATGGTCATGGGCAGGTGTAATTTTTACAGCGCCTGTGCCGAATTTTTTATCCACAAAATCGTCCGTTATTATTTCTATCTCTCTTTCCGTAAGGGGCAATATGAGTTTTCTGCCTACCAATTTCTTATATCTTTTGTCTTTCGGATTCACAGCCACTACTACATCTCCAAGCATGGTCTCCGGCCTGGTGGTCGCCACAATTATTCCCTGACTCCCTTTGTTCGTCGTTCGTCGTTCGTCGTTCGTCGTCCGTCCCTCGACTTCGCTCGAGACTTCCTTCGGTCGCAATTCTGCAAATGGATATAGAATGTAATATAATTTTCCTTCTATGTCCTGATGTGGTGCTTCTTCGTCAGAAAGAGCTGTCTGGCATCTGGGGCACCAATTGATTATATAGTTACCTCTGTAGATCAAACCTTTATTATAAAGCTGGACAAATGCTTCCAAAACTGCTTCTGAAAGGCCTTTGTCCATGGTAAAACGCGTTCTCTCCCAGTCGCATGAGGCGCCCAGTCTTTTAAGCTGCATGATAATAGTATTCCCATATTTCTCTCTCCATTTCCATGCCTCTTCTACAAATTTTCCCCTTCCAAGTTCTTGCCTGGTTATGCCTCTTTCACGCAAATTTCTTTCTACAACATTTTGCGTAGCTATTCCGGCATGGTCCGTGCCAGGCACCCATAAACTCGCAGATCCCTGCATCCTTTTCCATCTTATAAGAATATCCTGCAATGTATTATTCAACGCATGGCCCATATGAAGAATTCCTGTAATATTGGGAGGGGGAATCGCTATGGTAAAAGGTTTCTTGGAACGATCAGGCTCTGCATGAAAAAGCCTGCTATTTTCCCATTTAGAATAGATAGACTTTTCGTGATCTTTTGGATTATATCTTGGAGGTATTTCTTTCATGGCTGGGGCTTATTATTATAGCGTATAGCGGAGAGCGTTTAGCGTATAGAATAGTCAGATTTCCTATGCGCTATCCGCTAAACGCTATACGCTAAGCTTTATCCTTTAATAATTTATATTCCACGCTATCCACAAGAGCCTGCCAGCTTGCTTCTATTATATTCTCAGAAACCCCGACAGTGCCCCATGAGCTATTTTCATCCTCTGATTGAATAATGACTCTTACCTTGGCAGCAGTGCCTGCTTTTTCATCCAGCACCCTTACCTTGAAATCAGAGAGATGCATCTTTGAAAGCGTGGGGTAAAATTTTGCCAAAGCCTTGCGCAATGCATTGTCCAAAGCGTTTACAGGCCCATCTCCTATTGCCGCAGTATGCTCTTCTTTTTTATTCACATTCAGCTTGATAATAGCCTCTGAAATCAGTATATCATCTTCTCTTTTTTCAATGCTGACTTTAAAGCCTTCCAGCGTGAAACACGGCTTATATTTTTTCAACACTTTTTTCATCAAAAGCTCAAAAGACCCATCAGCAGCTTCAAAATAATACCCCTGATTCTCCATAGATTGGATCAACCTTAATATCCTTTTTGTCTTGGGGTCATCCTTTGTGAGGTCCAATTCCATCTCTTTTGCTTTTAGAATAATACTGGTCTTGCCCGACAATTCAGAAATAAGTATCCTCCTATGATTTCCCACCTTTTCAGGCATTACGTGTTCGTAAGACGCCGAGTTTTTCATAACTGCGTTAATATGAACTCCACCTTTGTGCGCAAAAGCGCTCCTTCCAACAAAAGGCTGGTTATCCTGAGGCCTCATATTTGAAATCTCGCTTATATATTTAGATACCTCTGTCAGTTTTTTCAACTTAGATTCAGAACAACATTTATATCCCATCTTCAATTGAAGGTTTGGGATAATGCCGCACAAATCTCCATTACCACATCTTTCGCCATAACCATTTATCGTGCCTTGCGCAACGCTTGCGCCTGCCTCAACTGCAGCTAAAGTATTCGCAACAGCCAGGCCGCCATCATTATGCGCATGGATACCCAGGGTAACAGCATGGCATTCGCTGGAAATCGCCCTGACAATAGTCCCTAATTCATGAGTAAGCATACCGCCGTTTGTGTCGCATAAAACAACTACATCGCACCCCGCGCTTATAGCTGAATGCAGGGTCTCCAAGGCGTAATTTTTATTCCGTGTATATCCGTCAAAAAAATGTTCTGCGTCATAAAATACATAAATATTTTTGGACTTAAGGAATTCTACAGTGTCCTTAATCATCCTCAAATTTTCCTGCAAAGACACCTTAAGAATATCTGTCACATGCATATCCCATGTCTTGCCAAATACAGCAGCTAACCTTGCGCCTGATTTTACAATGGCTTTTAGGTTTTCGTCGTCTGAAGGATTGATCTTTGGGCGCCTTGTGCTGCCGAATGCAACAAGCTTAGAATTCTTGAATTTAATTTTTCTGGCCTGTTTGAAAAATTCCATATCCTTTGGATTCGAGCCAGGCCATCCGCCTTCTATATAATGGACTCCGAACTTGTCTAATTTTTTTGCAATCTTAACCTTATCCATCACAGAAAAAGAAATACCTTCTCCCTGCGACCCGTCTCTCAATGTAGTATCATAAATCTTTATATCTCGCATAAAATTCTCCGATTTAACTTCTCGACTTTGCTCGCATATATAATTCTCATGATCGCTCGAAGAATAATATTGTTCGAGCGGACTTCAGAGCCTTTACGAAAGCTCAGTCGAGAACTACTGTCTCTTACTTAACCCAAACGCTTTATGCAGCGCCCGCACTGCATCGTCTGCGTATTTCTTATTTATCACACACGATATCTTGATTTCAGAAGTTGATATCATATCTATATTGATCTTTTTTGAAGCCAGCGCGCCAAACATCTTTGCCGCAACCCCTGAATGGGTCTTCATACCTACGCCAACTATTGAAACTTTTGCAATCTCATTATTATAAACCACACCCTCTGCTTTCACATTCTTTACTATTCTAGCCACCACATCCTTTGTCTTATTAAGCTCAGCCGTAGGAACTGTAAAAGACAGATCTGTGTAGCCACGCCTGCTTATATTCTGGATTATCATGTCTACATTTATATCATGCTTGGCTAAATTTGTAAATATTTCCGCTGCTATGCCTGGTTTGTCAGGCACATCACAGATAGTTACTTTTGCCTCGCCTTTATTTGCAGTTACGCCGCTAACAAGGACCTCTTCCATTGACTTAACCTCCTTTGAAATAATTGTTCCTTTTTTATCTGTAAAGCTTGATCTTATATGCAAAGGGACTGAATATTTTTTTGCAACCTCCATAGACCTTGCCTGCATTACCTGCGCGCCCAGGGAAGCCAGCTCTAGCATTTCTTCATAGCTGATTACGGAAAGTTTCTTGGCGTCTTTTACAATCCTAGGGTCAGCAGTATAAACGCCTTCCACATCAGTATATATCTCACACATATTTGCGCCAAGAGTCTTTGCAATAGCAACAGCTGTAAGGTCTGACCCGCCCCTGCCAAGTGTTGTAATCTCTTGTTCAGCATTCATGCCCTGAAAACCAGCCACTATAACAACCTTGCCTTTTTCAACCTGTTCCCTGATCCTGTCTGCGCTTATTTTAAGAATCTTGGCTTTTGTATGAGTGCAGTCTGTAATAATGCCTACTTGCGGGCCTGTAAAAGATATAGCATCTATACCTATCTTATGTAGAGCCATCGCGAGAAGCGCCACAGACACTTGTTCGCCTGTAGATATAAGCATATCCAGCTCTCTGTCGCTTGGCTTATCCGTAATCTGACCTGCCAATTCTAAAAGTTCGTCAGTAGTATCCCCTAAGGCAGAAACCACAACCACTACCTTATGGCCTTGCTTTTTATAACGCGCAATGCGGTTCGCTACATTCTTTATCCTGTTTGTATCCGCTACAGAGCTACCGCCGTATTTTTGAACAATCAAAGATTTTCCCATATCGATAAATATTACCACAAATGCTAAAAATAATCCATTAGTTTTTTAGGCAAATAGAGTAGGAAGAAATTTTCATCTCTGTCCCCTACCTCAAACCGTACGGACTGTTTTCCAGTATACGGCTTTCCTCTTTAGTTGCCCCATTGCAGGGGATGGAATAGGTAATAGCTCTTGTAATAATACAAGCCCTTGAGATTTAAGCTGCCAGTTGCCTATCCTTTTATTCTGATGAGTAACCGCCCTTTTCTTCTCAAGGAATGAACGCAGCCTCATCCTCATCCATTCGTCCAGCCTCTGGTATAGCTTATTTACATTTCCATAC
>MNVP01000022.1 GCA_001871815.1 Candidatus Omnitrophica bacterium CG1_02_40_15 | reverse complement strand
GACGCGGAACTACGCTGAAACTCATGTATAATTTCCGCGGTTTTTCCGCGTTACGTTCCGCGTGGTTCGGCGATTAGCAAGTCAAGTTTTAATTATAGTATATGGAAAATATAGCAGTTTTAGGTTCTACAGGGTCTATAGGCACAAGCGGCCTTGATGTCATATCTAAGTTTCCTGATAGATTCAAGGTATGCGGCCTGTCTACGAATACCAATGTTGAATTATTGCGGAAACAAGCGAAAATATTCAAGCCAGAAGCTGTTTGCGTTTCAGGAGGAAGCGGCAATAAGGGAAAATTTGGGAAGATAATGGTATATGAGGGCGAAGAGGGCTTATTGAGGATGTTGGAGGATGTAAAGATAGATACTGTCCTTGTAGGCATTGCAGGCTCATCCGCGCTTTTGCCTGTTCTTGCGGTGTTAGATAAAGTTAAAAAGATGGCGCTTGCAAATAAAGAAGCCCTTGTTATGGCAGGCAGTATTATAATGAATAAGGCAGCGAAGAATAAGGTTACAATAATTCCAGTAGATAGCGAGCACAGCGCGATATTTCAATGTATTGGGAACGGCAATAAAAAAGATTTAAGAAAGATTTTTCTCACAGGTTCAGGCGGGCCTTTATTAAATGTAAGGATGTCCAAGTTTAAGGATATTACAGTGAAACAGGCTATTAATCACCCGAGATGGAAGATGGGCAAGAAGATATCAGTGGATTCCGCTACAATGATGAATAAGGGGTTGGAAGTGATTGAGGCAAGCTTGCTTTTCAATATGGATATCAGTAGCATAGAAATCCTTATACATCCGGAAGCAGTGGTCCATTCAATGGTGGAATTTAGAGACAGCGCAATATTTGCCCAGATGGGGCCGTGCGATATGAGGATCCCTATCCAATATGCCCTCACATATCCTGATAGATTTGATTCTGGAATCAAAGGACTGGAATTTTCTAAAATAAGAAGTTTGAGTTTTTATAATCCGGATTTTAAAAGATTCCCATGCATGGCCCTGGCATACGAAGCTGGAAAAAAACGAGGGACATTCCCTTCGGTTCTAAATGCTTCAAATGAAGTTTGCGTGAGGGAATTTATCGAAGGCCGCATAAAATTTATAGATATAGCAAAGGCGATTGAAAAGATTCTAGGGTTACATAAAGGCGTCAAAAACCCAGGGTTAGGCGATATATTGGAAGCGGATAAATGGGCAAGGGTAAAAACCAGAGAACTTTTTAATAAATAGCAGAATATTCTTCGAGCGGGCATGAAAGCTGAACAAAGCGACAGAGTCGAGAAGCCTGCCCTGAGCTTGTCGAAGGGTTCTCGACTGGGCTTACATGTATGGTTAGAATGTCTGCTCGAACAGTATTGGAGGAGAATAAATGGTATCATTAATTTCTTTTATAATTGTTTTGAGTATATTAGTCATAGTACATGAATTTGGGCATTTTATAGTTGCTAAAAGAATGGGTGTGCGCGTTGAAAAATTTTCTATAGGATTTGGGCCGGAAATAACAGGTATCACAAAGGCTGAAACCAGATATTCGATTTCGCTAATGCCTCTAGGCGGTTATGTGAAATTAGCAGGGGAGGCAGCCCAGGAAGGGGCAAGGCCAGAAAAATGGGAATATTCATCAAGGCCTGTTGGCGAAAGGATAAAAATAATATTCGCAGGGCCGTTATTAAATTATATACTGGCATTTCTGATTTTTTCATTCGTATTCATGGCTGGAAGCCCAACATTGACTACCAAGATAGGCAAGGTTATGCCTGGTTATCCTGCGGAATCTGCAGGTTTAAAAACAGGCGACAGAATATTGAGTATAAACGGCAAGGATATGGCCTACTGGGAAGATGTTGCGAATATTATTCATACGAACAAAAATCCAGAGATGAAACTTCTCGTAGAAAGAAATGGCGAACAGGTGCCTCTTATTGCAATGCCCAAATCCCAGGATATGAAAACTATTTTCGGCGTAAGAAAAAGTATCTCTATAATAGGCATTGCGCCGTCTGACGAAGTTGTGTATGTAAAATACGGATTTCTGAAGTCTATTTACATGGGGGCTGAAAAATTATGGACGCTGACTTATATAACCTGCAGGGCTTTGTGGGCAAGCATTACGGGCGCGATACCTTTAAAGGAATCCATGACAGGGCCTATAGGCATATTTTATATAACAGGACAGGCAGCCAAGCTTGGGCTCGTTTATCTACTACAGCTTATGGCTGTATTGAGCGCATCTTTGGCTATCTTTAATCTTTTACCTGTGCCTGTTCTGGATGGAGGCCATATTTTATTTCTTATAATAGAAAAGATCAGGAAAAAACCAGTTTCTATTAAGATGCAGGAGGATGTGACTCAGGTAGGCATGGGGTTACTTATAGTTTTAATGGCGTTTGTATTTTATAATGATTTTATGAGGTTTGGGATTTTTGAAAAGGTGGCGCATTTATGGAAAAAGTAGGGGACGGTTGCGGCCGTCCCCTACACAATTGGGGTAGTTAAATGACAAAGCAAATCAAGGTTGGGGATGTCAAGATCGGCGGAGGGGCGCCTATTAGTATTCAGTCAATGACAAAGACTGATACAAGGGATATTTCCAGCACTATTAGGCAGATAAAAGAACTGGAAAGATCAGGATGCGAAATTATAAGAGTTGCTGTAAAAGATTTTGAAGCAGCAAAAGCCATAAAGGCTATTAAAAGAAAAATAAATTTACCGTTAGTGGCAGATATACATTTTGACTATACCCTGGCTTTATGCGCTATTGAAAACGGCGCTGATAAAATAAGGCTTAACCCAGGCAATATTTATAAAGAGGATGAAATAAAAGAAGTGGTAAGATTAATCAAGAAAAGAAAAATCCCTATAAGGGTAGGAGCAAATTCCGGGTCGATTAGAAATAGAGTGAAGAGCAGAGAGCAGAGGGCAGAGGGCACAGAACAGAGAGCAAAAGCTTTAGTAGAGTCTGTTTTGAATTACATAAAGATATTGGAGAGAATGGATTTTTACGATATAATAGTTTCATTAAAGGCATCTAGTGTCCTCAGTACTATAGAAGCCTATAAGCTCTTTTCAAAGAAGTCAAAATACCCGCTTCATCTGGGCGTAACTGCAGCAGGCCCTGCGTCAACGGGTATTGTAAAATCATCTATAGGAATAGGCGCCTTGCTTCTGGATGGCATAGGGGATACTGTCAGAGTTTCATTGACAGGAGACCCTGTCGAAGAAGTGATAACAGCGAAAAATATTCTCCAGGCGTTAGAGCTAAGGAGCTTTGGCCCTGAAATTATTTCATGCCCGACTTGCGGCAGATGCCAGGTGGATTTGCAAAAAATAGCCGAGGAATTTGAAAAATGCTATACGCTATACGCTAACCGCTATACGCTAAAAAGGTTTCCTAAAATCGCAATAATGGGATGCGAGGTTAATGGCCCTGGAGAAGCTAAAGAAGCAGATATAGGCATTGCCTGTGGCAAAGGAATAGGCGTAATTTTTAAAAAAGGGGAACTTATAAAAAGGGTAAAAGAAAAAGAGATAGTTAAAGAGTTATTGAGGGAGTTATAATAAATGGTTCTCGACAGAGCTTGCATGTATGGCCGAGTTTGCCGCTCGAACAATATTATTTCGATATCCTTCGAGCGGACGCAATAAGCTATGCATATAAGCCCAGTCGAGAAGATATAACATGCGCTGGACAAAATATTTTATCCCAACATTAAAAGAAGTTCCGAGCGAGGCTGAAGCAGTAAGTCATAGGCTCATGATACGAGCAGGCCTTATCAGAAAACTTGTCTCAGGCGCTTATACATATCTTCCTTTAGGCCTCAGGGTTTTGAAAAAAGTTCAAAATATTATCCGCGAAGAAATGGATAAACAAGGGGCGATTGAACTTTTTATGCCTTCCATGCAGCCAGTTGAATTATGGCATGAGTCAGGCAGGTTTAAGGATCTTGGCGAAGACCTGATTACTTATAAAGACAGGCATAATAGGGTAATAGTTTTTGGGCCTACCCATGAAGAAGTCATAACAGACCTTGTTAGAAATCACGTGAATTCATATAAACAAATGCCAATCACTTTTTATCAGATCCAGACTAAATTCAGAGATGAGGTGCGGCCTAGATTTGGCGTAATACGCAGCCGAGAATTTATAATGAAGGACGCTTACAGCTTTGACAGGGATTGGAAAGGCCTTGATGAAAGTTATAAAAAGATGTACGAGGCATATGAAGCAATTTTTAAAAGATGCGGGCTTAAAACTATTGCAGTGGAAGCTGATTCAGGAGTTATGGGGGGGGATGTTTCGCATGAGTTTATGGTGTTATCTGAAAGCGGGGAAGATCTTCTGGCGCATTGCGCTTCGTGCGGGTATGCTGGGAGTTTGGCAGTGGCGGATTGGGGACGTGCTACTGGGGGACACC
>MNVP01000086.1 GCA_001871815.1 Candidatus Omnitrophica bacterium CG1_02_40_15 | reverse complement strand
TTCCAGCAAACCGCATCTAATATGGATTAGCAGTAAATTAAACAATTTTTTAGATATTAAAGGAAGTTTGTCTGGCTGGAAACGAAAAGAAAGAAAAATAAAATTATGGAGCTTGAGATTTTGTAAAAAAGATTCTGTTAAATTTTTACCATGGTTATACTATAAAAAGGATTTGCCCTGTTTAAGACGCAAATATAAAATAGCAAAAATTTTTATTCGGAATTAACTATACTGCCCATCTTCCTGAATTTTTCGTAGCGGAGTTTTAGAAGCTCTTCTTTCGGGATTGATTTTAATTCTTTCAATGCTTTCTTAATAACCTTTTTTATCGCCTGAGCTGCCTTTTCCGGATCCCTATGGGCTCCGCCCAAAGGCTCTGGGATTTCTTCATCAATAAGGCCTAGGCCAAGAATATCTTTCGCAGTAAGTTTTAATACCTTCGCTGCTTCTGGCGCTTTTAATCTGTCTTTCCAAAGAATTGCAGCGCAGCCTTCAGGAGATATCACAGAATAATACGCGTTTTCCATTACATAGACTCTGTCGCCTACGCCTATTCCAAGCGCTCCACCGCTCCCCCCTTCACCTATAACTATCACAATAATAGGCACGCTTAATAACATCATTTCTCTTAAATTATAAGCTATTGAGTTTGCCTGACCGCGCTCTTCTGCCCCTATCCCAGGATATGCGCCAGGCGTATCAATAAAAGCAACTATAGGAATATCAAATTTATTGGCAAGCTCCATAAGCCTCATTGCTTTACGGTATCCTTCGGGATGAGCGCTGCCGAAACTTCTCATAATATTCTCTTTTGTGTCTCTCCCTTTTTGATGGCCTATAACAAGCACCTTCTCGCCGTCAATCTTCGCAAATCCGCCTATCATAGCTTTATCGTCGCTAAACATCCTGTCGCCATGTATCTCAACAAAATCCACCATTGTCATATTTATATAATCTATCGCATGCGGCCTTTTTGGATGCCTCGCTATCTGAACCCTTTGCCATGGGGTGAGAGCCTCGAATACTTCTTTTTTTAATTTTTCAAGCCTTGCCTCAAGAGTCTTGATCTCTTCTTCAAGGTCAATGCTTCCGTCTGAAGCAAGGGATTTCAGCTCGTTTATCTTACGCTCTAATTCTAATATAGGCCTTTCGAAATCCAATACTATGCTGCTCATGCAAGCCTCTTTTCCGCTTATCCGCGCACTGTCTTAATCTGTTATTGTAACTTCAGTGCCAATAGGAATTATCTTATAAAGTTCTTCTACTTCGGCATTAATCATCCTTACGCATCCCTTTGTAGCCTGCTGTCCTATCTTTTCCGGAGAAACTGTGCCATGAATGCCATAACCTGGCAAGTTAAACCCAATCCATCTTGAACCAAGCACATTATCGGGACTCTCCGCTGGCACCATTGCCTTCTCTGTATACCATACAGGGTCTATGATCTTATTCACTATCTTGAAATTCCCAACAGGGGTGCAGTTATTTTCTCCCGTTGAAACGCGGTAAACCTTTATGATATCATCATCGCTCAGAAGCGTTAATATATTCTGAGATTTATCAACCAGTATTTTATATTTTGCTTTTGAAATCTTTAATTTTCCCCTGGCTTTTATATTTTCGCTTTTTAGAGAATTAGCCATCTTTATAAGATCAACTGTAGTTTTGAACTTTTTTGCAATATTTATAAGCGTATCGCCTGGCTCTATTACATAAAGCGTATCCTTATCAGTTACGACCTTGGAGAAAAGAATAGCGATATTAAGCTTGCCCATCTTGTCCTGAACCTCTGAAATGTTTTCTACATTCTGGTATTTTTTCAGGATAAGCTGGTATAAATCCCTTGCTTTTACTATATCATTTTTATTTTCATAAGAACCTGCTAGTTCAAAATATATTTTTCCAAGGGCTTTAGCATCAGGCTTTTTTTCTGCTATCTGATCTATGATTATCTTTGCTTCATCCAACTTACTGTCTTTAATAAGCGCCTCTATGTGCTTAACATCCACATTATTGCCTAAATTTTTCATGCCGAATATAACTAATATTATTAAGCCTATTCCCGCAAGCCCTATGCCAACCCCAGCCAATATCCTGTTCACCTTGCCTCCCCTCCTTAGTGATAACAAAAAAGAGCTACAAGAATTCCTATTGCAGCGCCTATAAATACCTGTATAGGCGTATGCCCCAATAATTCCTTCAGTCTTTCCTGTTGAATGCCTTTATTTAGGTATATGTCCTCTATAATTTGATTAAGGGCCTCTGCCTGATGCCCGCTCTGACGCCTCACACCTTGCGCGTCAAACATTGTTATAAACGCAAAGAAAAACGCGATTGCGAAAAAAGGAGACGTAAAACCATATGTAAGCCCTACTGCTGTAGCAAGAGCTGATACAGTAGATGCGTGAGAGCTAGGCATGCCGCCTGCCCCGACAAACCATCTGAAATTAAACTTCTTTTCGCGTATAACTCCTATTGCAACCTTTATAGTCTGGGCTATAAGCCACGCCATAAGCGCTGTAAAAAATACCGGATTCTTGGCAAAATACCCCACATCGCCTCCTCAACCTAATCCCATATGTTAATTTCTTATTATATATAATAGATAGGGCTTATGGCAAGTAAAAAGAAAAGGATTTAAAACTTCATCGTGCCTGACAATGTAAAGGCTATCTCGTTAATAAGCCTTAATTCAAAGCTATATAAGTACCAGCTCGAAAGAGAAGGTATTATATCGCATCCAAAAACAAGGCCTATAGGGTCTTTATCCCCTGCATTATAAGTAGAATAAAGCAAACCTGTTGTACTCTGCGTAAAATGCACATTAACATCTGAATCTGAATAAGTAAGGCCCATATATGGCACAGTATAACAATCCTGCATGCCCATAGGAAATATAAATTTTTTACTGGCCAATAAACTTATCTGCCACTCTTTTATATCAAATGTCTCGCTAGTGGCAGAAGCCGTTGAAGTTGAACCGCCTACCTTAGCTGTATCAAAATCCAATTGAGTGTCCTTATACTGGCCGTCTAGAGTTAATTTTATGCCTGTAGCAGGAAATTGCCATAACTTTGCCTTTATGCCTCCTCCTAATACAAGCCCTGGCTTCGCATCCACTATGACATTATTTCCGTTCTGTTCCCATTTTACCCTTAGGTTAGAAGTTCCGATTTTCACATATGGCTCTAAGACATTTGAATAATTCATTGAAAATTTCAAATTCATATTCTGGCCTTCTAATTTAGCCTTTGTATCCTCACTAGACGTAGCAAGCCTTTTCTTGAATATAAACTCTACATCAAAACCCGTTTTCATCTTTACTTCTGATTCATAAGAATCCAATGTATCTTCTACAGCCTTTTCTTTTGAAAAGAAAGACGCTTCAGGCACGCTCATTTCAGCCTGGCCGCCTACAGTTAGAGCAAAAGAAGTGCCTGTAAAAAACAATGATAAAATTATCGTTATTATGAAAATATTCTTTCTCATTCTTATATCTCCTTAAAACTTCATTGCAGCGCCTAAGCTCAAACTAACCTCATCCACAAGCCTAAGCTCTATGCTATAAATAAAGGAGCTGCTTAAGCTAGGCACAATGTCGCATCCTAACACAAAACCATAAAGTTTTTTATTGTTTGCGTCAAAAAGCGAAAAATCTGTGCCAGGCATACCTGGATTTATAAAGCTTACATCAACATTTGAATCAGCATAAGTTAGGCCAGTATAAGGCACTATATAAATACTTTGCAATTTCAATGGGATCTCAAATTTCTTGCTCAAAAGAAGGCTCATTTGCCATTCATCAACTTTAAACTTGGCTCCTTTGTCACTAACGCTGGTTCCGTTAACAGTAATCCCCTTAGCATCAGGCTCTGTAGTCCTGTATTGCAAATCTCCTGTCAATCTAATTCCATCTAAGAATTCTACAATATTAGCCTTTAACCCGCCTCCCCAAGCAAAACCATTATCAGCATCCACTTCTATTTCTTGACTGTTATGTTTCCATTTTGTTTCTAAATTAGATGTACCAATTTTAATATACGGCTCCACCCTATTTAGAATAGTTATCCCAAACTTGGCCATATACCACTGGCCTTCTATTTTAGCTCCATTCAAATCAGGATTAACATGTAAATCCTTATCAAACACAAATTCTATATCAAACGATCCTTTGATTTTAACTGCCTGCTCATACTCATCCAAGGTATCTTTTACTATCTCTTGACGCAATACAGCTGACCTTTGAGGTAAATCTAAATCAAGCGCGTTTCCTACGGTTGCACCAAAACCATATTTTGTTGTTACGCAACATATTGATATTACTAAGGATAAAATAAGGATATATTGTTTTTTCATAAAATACTACTTTCCTTTATAATAGAT
>MNVP01000069.1 GCA_001871815.1 Candidatus Omnitrophica bacterium CG1_02_40_15 | reverse complement strand
CTTCAAGAGACAACGATTGAGGACAACGGGAAACGAATCACGGTCCGCAGCCGCGCGGAAGGTTGCTGTGGAAAAGTCTTTGGAGCTGTTGGCGTGGCGCTGCCGCCAGCTTTAAGGATACCGTAGTCGGCAATCGAATGGTGAATTCTCCAAAGGCCAAAATGCGGTGCCAAAGAAAATCAGGGTTTCAGGAGTCTCGTCGGGAGAGGGTAGCTCAAATTAATGAAACTGTCGAAGTTGGGTTTAAGAATAAGAAAGTCGATTATGATAAGATAAGTAACCAGCAAGAAGATGCTCTCCAAAAGAAACAGTCTGTTATAAAAGGCGAGGATGCTAAAGAGCTTGAGGCTCAGGACAGGGCTGCTAAAAAGATACTTCAGGCTAATTTAGGCGATATATCCCAGATACATATACCCCAGGAAATGGGTAGAATAGTAGAAGTATATCAAGCGCCTTTAAACGAATCACGAACCACGAACGACGAACAACGATTAATAGTCGGCATCCAAGACCTGCACACAAACCCAGAAGCTGAATTAAACTTAGCTAAAATTTTAGATATCTTGCTAAAAGACTATAAGATGGGGCTGGTGTGCTCAGAAGGAGCAGACGGCGTAGTTGATACGTCTAGTATCTCAAGCTTCCCGGACACCAGAATAAAAGAAAAGGTCTCCCGTATCTTCATAGATTCAGGAGAGCTTACAGGCGAAGAATACCTCTCAATTACAAAATACCCAGATCTGCCTATATGGGGCGTTGAAGACAAAGATATTTACTTTAAAAAAATATCATAGATTTTAATAAGATAATGAAATTCAATCCAGATTCCCAGAGGTTTATCTCTCAAGCTAAAAAGGCAGTGGAAGAATTAAAACCCAGGATATACTCTAAAGAACTCTTAGATTTAGACAGAAAAGAAGCTGAATTCAGCTCCCAGAAACTAGATACAGCTGAGTATATTAAATATCTTCTCGACTCTGCTAACATGATAAGTTCTCGTGACCGCTCGAAGAATATTGATAATATACTGTTCGAGCGAGGTGCCGAAGGCACCGAGTCGAGAACTGCTAAGTACAAAAATATCTTTCTTTTAAAAGAAACTATGGAGATGGAAAAACATATAGACCAGCCCAAGATAATGACTGAATCAGCTAACTTAATCTTAAATTTGCAGGCAAAATTAAGGAATGAAAACCTAAAAACTGATTTAGATGCTCTAATGGCAAGAGCTAAACTCTTTAATGACCAGAAAACTTCTCCATTTTCATTCTATAGCTATTTAAAAGATTTAGCTTTAAAGCATATAAGACCAGGTCTTGATGGTTCTGACGAAAGCGCGCTGAGTTCAAGACCTGGTCTTGAACAGAAATACCCAGAACTAATGAACTTTATAGAGTATCTCACTAAAGTAAACTCACTTGACTCTACAAAGCTATTTCTAGAATTAGAAAACCTGAATTTTGAAATAAAAGAGAATATAGCCAAAACCGATGAACAAAAACTCCTTATAAAAGCATCGCGTAATATTAACTTCTTGGAAAACTTCTTTAACCTAAAGGTTTCAAATGAGGATTTAGATTATTATGTAAATCATAGAGATGAGCATAAAATAGGCTTCTTTAAAGACTTTTTATCGCCTACTATTAAAAAATATAATATTAATGCCTTTATCGATTATAACCCTGCTCTTATAGATAACCACCTGCAAGAATTAGAAGAATTCTACAAGGTTGTAAAGGATAGGGATATTGCAATGGTAAACAACTCCCTGTCTGAAATAACTAAGCGCGACGTAAAACTCGCCACACTTGTTCACGGCGGCTTCCATACTAAAGGTATTACTAGTCTTTTACGAGAAAAGGGCTATTCCTATATAATCGTATCCCCTTATTCAAAGACAGATATGGATGAGGAAAACTATCATTTCTTACTTCAAGGAAGGCGTAAGCCGATAACAGAATTGTTACAGAAGTTGGATTTGTCTAAGATAATAAAGAATTTGATGAATTCTCCAGAAACATTAAGAATTAATCTTGGGTTTGATGAAGATATGGAAACTGCTTTAAGAGATGAGGTAATGCCACAACTTAATAAAGAATGGGGCACAAACGAAAAACTTGGAAGCCTTAAACAAAGAATGGCCCAGGCTATTATTACTGCAGGTCCTGATAAAGTTGAAAAATGGAACCAACTGGCAGCAACAGGGTTTTACAGCTTTGAAGTAAAGGGTCTTGAAGAAGGAATTTTTATCTTCAAATACACTTTCATGAAACAAGAAGTCGAATATATTGTAATTACAAAAGATAAGGCATGGATGGCGAAAAAAGAAGAAATAGCGAGTTTCGATAGTGCTCCACAGATTGGGAAAGGGTTTGCAAAAATGGCTGTTTCTCCTGTCCCTAATGTTTTAGCAATAGATGCGTTTTATAGTGCGTTAAGTGCAAACGATCATGCGATACTCGATCTTGTCATTAAACAAGCACAAGACAATGTTTTACCTTTACAGCGTAATAATGTTGCTAATATTTTGGCAGGTACGTATCTTGCTAAGCCTATGCCAAATAATGAAGATCCTGCCTGGCTTCTAATAACCATAGGGATGGATAGAGGCTTAGCATTAACGTTAGTTGATAAGGTTAAAAATATGGCAGCAGATGTCAGAAACGCAGTTCCTCGTAGTGTTTCTGCAAGTACAGATACATTAATGCCAATGGGGTTGAGTTATGAGGTAAAGCAAGAAGAAGTAAGCAGATTATCTCAGGTTACTATTTATAGTAATATGCTTGAAGGGTTTTTAGATCCTGACCAAGCTAGTACAAAGATGGAAGGATTAGTTGAATATAATGAAGAATCCTTGATGGGTTTTATGCGTAAGGTTTTCGAAGTGGGCGCTGAGCAGATAAATAATCTTGATGGTGGAACAAGAAAAAGGTTGCTAAAAGGCTTCTATGATTTATTTGAGCAGGCAGGTAAAAAAGATGTTACTTTTTATTTAGCGCCTGAAGAATTTGTGGGAAAAGGCGTTTACATGAGAAGAGTTAAGATTGAAGGCCAGAATCACTATGGAGTACTTGTAAATAAGGCTTATTATAACACTGTTTCAGCAGTCTTAGCAAAGATAAGAGTTGCAGAAAAAAGTGGAACCGTACTGTCTGAATATAGCGAGTTAATGAAAAAGGCTGTTTATTATACAGTTTTTGAAAGGGTTATGCATGAACTTTTGGAGAATGAAAAGCAATTAGAGCAAGCTTTAGCTCTTTCTGATAGCACAAGCTATGAAAATAAGAAAGCAGCTATTAGAGAAGCAATTAATGATATGGAAACAAGAAGTTTCACAGATGTAGATGCTGTGCTTTATGTATATCTGTGCTATGGTGCAATGGCAGGAAGAATTAAATTAGTGCGGGATTTATTAAAAGATGGCAGTGAAAGCGATAGGAAGTTAGCAAGAACTATTTTAGGCCCTAATAAATATGGGAAATTGGAAAGACTTTTTAATAGATGGGGCAGGAGGGCATTCTTGGCGCAAGTGCCCTTAATAGGGGAATTTAAGTCAGAGTTATGGTCTAATGCAGCAGCATTTGTTGGCGAAACTTATGCTAGAACCATAACTGCAGTGGCGGATAACAGAGGTGTTAATGTTGATGCGATCTTGGCAGCTCTATCCAAAGAGATGAAAACAACATCAGGGCTTTCTAGGGTTGTGTACGATAAATTTATTATAGAATTGGCAAAACAAGCTAAAAATATGCCTTTAGATAAAGATATGGAATTAGTTGTTGAAGTAAATGAGCCAGTAGGAGGGAAGCATATAGAGACGTATAGATTCTACGTTAATTGGCAGTTTGTTCTAGGACAATTTGCAGTAAGAGCACTTAGTATTTATCTTGATGTAGTAGCATTAGCGGAGGGTAATACAACAGCTTTAAATTATGAAAAGCCTGTCGTGGTAATTGAGCCTGAAGATGTTCAAAAAATAGCAGCTGAATATCAGGCTTTGACTGAATCAAAGACCTTAGCTAGCCAAGATAAAATATTGAGAGATGTTTTAGTTGATGATGTTTTTGCTATTAGAGCTAGTAAAATGATGACATTAGAAGAAAAGTTAAAGAAGATGAGATGGGTTACAGATAATCCAAATAGGATCTTGTTAGTGTTGGTAAGCACTTTAGATGAGTATAGGGCAGTGGAAGATATTAAAGATGTGAATGATAGGGTGCATTTAGTGGTATTAGTGGGCGATGACGGATTAACCGATGAAGATGTGCAAGACGCTGGTATAGATTCGCAATATTTATATAAATCAACAACCCCAGGACTTCAGGAGCTTTTTGCGAAGGCTGCTGATTTGCCAGCGCCTACATCATTAACTAAGGTATTGGATGATAGCAGGGATAAAGCTGATGCAGTGTGGAGGCAGATATAAACGTTTGATATAACTATCCCAACCGTGTAGGAGGCCTACGGCCACCTACACGGTTTTCCATTTCAACCTCGTAGGACGCCTACGGCGACCTACGAGGTTTTTTATTTGTGTGCCACGTAACGCTCTTTACCAATAGGTTAAAGTCCTATCAACACAGTTCCCACTTCGGGTGTTGTAGCTAACCGCAGGGTGTTTACCGTGAGGTAAAATCTGAAGAGTGGTAATGCGAACATCCAGCCCGTAACGAATGAGTGAACTCGTGGTGGCATTTATATCTGGCGACCCGCCAAATAAACGGGGAAGCCTTTATACTGATTGGTGATGGATTGGGTGATAAAGCAGTCAGTAAGATATAGGTGTGATTA
>MNVP01000062.1 GCA_001871815.1 Candidatus Omnitrophica bacterium CG1_02_40_15 | reverse complement strand
CCATTCAGACAGAAATTCTTCTATGGGAACATTGTATGTCTTTCCATCTGATTCAACTACTATAACTTCCTTATCGTTTGCTCCCAAAACCAAAACAGCATGATCCCCTCCTACATGCGCTATAACAGGTAAACTTATATTTTTCAATCCTTCGATTGTTGTCATAAATCTCTTAAGGCCCAGGCCATTTTCTTTTGACACTTCCTGCAGGGCTGAGAAAGAAGTTCCTAAAATCTCTGAGGATTCTGGGGTTACTACGCCCGTCATCAGGTCATATACCAATGCCCTTGCCGCAAGGTCCTCAATGTTAACATAAATACCTGCTCTTTTTAGCAATTTATCCAATGCCTTGGCTGCGCAGTTAAGCACATAAATTCCCATACGGTTTAGCCAATTCATAACCTTCTTAATCCCATCTAAGGTCAAAATAGTATTTTTAACAACTTGAGGAACATTGATTAAACCAGAAATATTAGTCATTTTTTCCAAAAGTATTTCTTTAACCGTTTGAATCACGGTCTTTGCTTCTTTAAGAGTCATTCTTTCGAAAGTAGGGATGTGGGTATTCAAATCAATTATATATGTCTTTGTTCCATCTTCATTCGTTGAAACCTCGAAATATAAAGGAATAGTAATCCCGGCTTTTTCAAAATATGCCTTGTCGCCATCGATTGTGATTGAAATATTCCTACCATATCTATCAATTGTATTAAGGACTCTTCTCCCGTCAGGCCTTGTGGAAATACGGACCTCGCCTATTTCACCCTGCAATTCCGGAATAAATATCTTTTCATTGCCTTCCTCGCGAGACAATTCATAAAATCTCATTTGGCCGTCCTGCTGGGATTTTAGAATAGAAAAGATATTGCCAAATGCATCTTCGTGAATAACAATTGGCGGCTCATAGTCCTGGGTAAAGGTGCCGGTGGGGGAGCTGGCTCCGCTGTGGGTAAGCATCCATCCACTACCATCGTCTGGTGGTGAAGTAAATCCCTTTCCCCAATGCGCAGGACTAAGCGCTAGTCCGGAACTGCCTGTAGTTACCGTAGTTGAATCAGTCGTGCTGCTTAAAGCTGAAAAATTTATGCTGTTTGGTAAAGTCATATTATCACTATCGTATGCCTGCCATGCATCACTGCTCAACCCATGCGGCCTACTATAATAATTAATGTTTCCAAAAGTAAAAGTCAGGCTAGAATTGCTATAATCCCCGCTAACATCCCCTGTGCCGTATTCTCTTTTGATAGAAAAATTACTATTGCTGTAAATTATCCCCCTCCCATCATCGGTTTCTTCATAAGTATCGCCCAGGATTAACTGCTGCGAAAATTCAACCATTCCATTGGCTTTTGACCATAGCTCTTTGCTTTCTGCGCTTTCTGCTAATTGATACATCTTGCCGATTACTCCTGCATTACCCTTTCCGTCTATAGTAACGCCGCCTGCGTCCTGCACAAGGCCTGTAAATTTTACGAAAATATCAGACCATGGAATTTCTGCTGTTTGTGTTTTCTGTGAGGCTGTCTCTTTCAATTCTGGCTCATAGTAAACAGTGCGTTGCTCCTCTGCTTCTATATAAGAGCATTTAAAAACAGGCGTATTATTCTCATCTATCTTTTCAAAATATTCCCAATTTCCATGGCCATCCATGCCTTCTATTGGCTTGTTGTTCGCATCAAAAATATAATTTCCCGCATCATCAGCAATCCAACGATAAATAGTATCGCCCGTATCTAGTAACCCGTTACCATTGGTGTCTTTATAAGAATATAAATATGGCTTACCCTCATGAGATTCTTCAAACTTAATATCACCAGGCTGAGGATTATTAGGGTCATACTCTGGTTTGTTAAAAAGTATGTTTAACTTTTGCGCAGAAGTAGAAATATAATTTTCTTCATTAAATTTAGCAGTATATTCACTATCCGCAGCTTTAACTTTAAATGATTTCGTATCTGTCTTACCTTGGTATTTATAATCTGTAACATCGAAAGTTATTATGTACTTTTTATTTATTGGGTCAAATTTTATCTGCCAGTTATTAAGCTTTCTCAAAGTATAAGCGCTTTTTGTAATAGATGCTGTATAATAATCGCTACCATCTGTGGCTGTTGTTTTGCTATCTGGGTCCGGAACAGTGTAGTTATATGAGCTATCGAGCATTTCATACCAATACTCGGTTGTGCTATCGCTCAAACTTTTATAGAACACTAATGAAACAGAAACATCTGACGATCCTTCTGTATAAGTAATCGCGATAGCAGATACTGCCCAGGGATCGTCCATAATAACACTGCGCGTTGCATCTAATTTCCTTTTACCTGCTTTATCTGCAAACTCGATTTTAAATCCAAAAGGGCTGCCAAAGTCAAAATAATCTTCGCCTTCATATACAACTTTCAGAGTTAATCCATAGTCCTCTTTCAACCCATATAATGCACCAATTTCATCCTTATAGAAGCTTAAATTTCTGGATTCTAAGACAGTGCCTATACTAAAATCGTTCCTAAAAACATCCAGATGTCTATCCTCTGGGTTAACCCCAACACCTAATTTTCTGTCCAGCCAAGTAAAAGATGTGCCAATGCCATTTAGGGACCAGTTTAATCCTGTAATATGATAAGTATATTGAGTTTCGTCAAGATACCTAACAACCCTGGCTACCGTAACTGTGCCTCCATTAGCGCTACTAGTTGACTTTACATCAGCCCACTGGACGCCAGGATGTTTGTCTGTCGACGGATACCATTTCTTAAATGCTTGAATACTTGACGTGCCTCCCTCTGTTTTATTAATATTATCTACTGTTATAAAATGTCCTCCCGCGCCATTATCGGTGCGAGGAGTCATTGTAATCTGCTGTGTTCCATTGTCGCTACTAGTGTAATAAAAAATTTCTCTAGTTGCGTCTGTGCCATATCTATCCAAATATAAGTAAGAAGCACCGGAAAACTTATCAGGACCGTCACCATCTGAATCTGCATGGCTAGGGGTGTATATTCTAATTTTCCTTGTATTTTTTCCAATTATCTCTCTCCAGATTTGCATTCCTGTTGGGTTTCCGTCCTTATCTTTATAAATCCTATGCCATCCACTGCCCCAGCGGTATTGGTCATAATAGTCTGTCGATGCTTCAGGTACTGGAGAAGGAGGATCGTTAGGGTCTTCTGGAGATGGAGGAGAAGCTGTAGCGCCTTTTATTAGTTGTAATTCTCTTTCTGTCAATCTATTCCCTCCTTCTGGCACAGTAAATATCAGCACATTCCCCTGCCACATTGCATTAAATTCTGCATAGGTTTTAGTAACTTCAGCGCCATTATCTATGAATTTAACCTCTGTATCTGTAATTTCTGTAATAACTACATAGTGGTCTCCGCCTACATGCGCTATTGCTGTCTGGCCTGATGCCTTTAATTGTTCCAGAGTGAGATGAGCGCCTTTTAGAATCACGCCTTTTGCCTCTGCTGCCTTTAGTATAGAATACATAGAAAGCTGTAGCTCACCGCTTGCGGCTTCTGGAGTAATGGCACCTGTCAATATATCTGCCAATAAAGCTTTTTGAGCTATTTCTTCTTTTGTTGTAGTAATCCCCAGAGTACTGAGGATTTTATAAAGCGACGTTACTGCGCAATTAATAACCTTCGTTGTTGCCTTAAATAGCCATGTCACCATTGTTGAAATGCCTGCGCTTGTCAAACTAGCTATGGAAGCGCCCCCAAGCCCTAATCCTTGCAAAAATGTCTGTTTTTCAGGTTCAGCCATGGTCAAAAAACTCTGCAATTTCTGCTCTAAGTCAACAAGCATTCCTCCTAAATCTGAAAATGGATTTATGAGATTTCCGCCTGTATCAGAACGCATCACCTTTGCCTGGCCATTTATAATAACGTATTCATGGACTGTATGGGTGCTATAAGTATCTCCAAATACATCCATTCCAGTTGTGTCTGTATAACCTGTTGCGTCTATAAGTTCGCCCGTATCGTTATAAATATATTCAATAACGCTTTCGCTATGCGTATTAGAGCCGAAGATATCCTCAGAATCACTCTGGGTAACTGATTTAGTCCTTCTTGCCTGAGAACCGATTATCTGGTAAGTATCAATTGTATTGGATTTAAAGCCATTGCCAAAAACATCCAGGCCTTCATTGTTACTAAATCCTGAGGCATCGGATAATAAATTTTTATCATTATATTTATATTCCATGAAACTTGTGCCGGCGCTTTCCGAGCCATCTGCATTATCATATTTCATGGTGTTGAGCGTGTTGACTAATTTAAGCTGGCCGCTCACAATGGGAATTGCATAATTATGATTGGTTGTGCCGCTATAGGTATTAGCAAAACCATCATCGCCATTTACCTTTGTCATCCCAACTGCGCTTTTTAAATTATCGCTTGCATCATATTCATATGTTGTGGTAGTTTCGCTTTCGCTTGTGCTTAGATCCTTATTTATCTGCTGATCCTTAGAAACAACAGAAGTAACCCTGCCAGATTTACTAAATGTGGTTTTGGAATCGGTTATATAAATGTTGCCATAGGCGTCTGTTGTCTTCTGGTGATAACTTGTTAAATTATCGCTGTCATAAATAAGATCGGACCAATCAGACGCGGAAATAATACTGCCCAGAACATCTCTCGTAACTTCATGATAAGCTGTTAATTTCTTTGCGGCATTATACGCATCCCTCGTTGCAGACCATTCTCTTATAGTGGTGGTTCCATATGGGTCTGTAATG
>MNVP01000051.1 GCA_001871815.1 Candidatus Omnitrophica bacterium CG1_02_40_15 | reverse complement strand
CTCCGCGCCGATTCTCGTTCGTCCTGTGCAATCTGGGGCCTGAGGCACATTAGAAAAATTTTGGCAAATGTTCGCAAGGATTTACAGCGAGTTTCAATCAGTTGACAGAGCGATAGTCGATAGAGTTGCGAGCTGTAAACCGTAGCGGACGGCAAAATTATTTCGTGCCGAATGGCCCCAGCCTGCACAGGACACCGTGCCCGCTCGAATCGGCGAGGCTTTTCTTTAGGCCTGCCAGGGCTGGCAAAAAATCTAAAAATTCTTTGTCGAAGCATCTGATTGCAAATAAACATTTTGCCCATTCTTTGTAAGTGTAAGATTTATCCTGACCCTTCTTATATTTGTCGCAGAAGGGCTTACAATTGGAGTAGCAATAGTATTTCCATTTGCATCGTAATAAGTAAATGCGAGGCTTGAGACATTTTCTGCAAGCAAATTCGCAGTTCCGTTTTCAGTCCTGTTTAAGTTTGTGCTGCTCAGGCTATATGTTATATCTTTATTTCCTGCATCAGTAAACCTGAACTGCGCAGCTGAGGCCGTAGTAACACTTGTAGAATTTTTTATTGTCCTGATTTCTCTGGTCATCCTGTCCATAGCAAGCCTGCCATCCCATAATATATCGTTCCTGTTAATTTTAAACGTCCATGCCTTCACAACCCCCAGTAGCATGGATCCTATTATAACTGAAACAATCCCTACTATTGTTATTACTATTACCAATTCCACCAATGTAAAACCTTTTTTATTTTTCATGAATTCTGCATACAATATTGTTCGAGCGGCAAGTTCGACTATGCGTGTAAGCCCAGTCGAGAACTTTTAGTTATTCGTCACTATCGTCTTTAAACTTATATCTCCCACAAACGCATTCGTCACTCTTGACTCTACCTGTTTATAATTAGTCATACCTGGATCATTAGCAATTCCTACAGGCACAGCGTCCACTCTTATCTGCCACGAATAATTAGTAAAATTCCCTCCGAAACTCACAGGAGTTCCTCTATTTTGATCAACTACACTTGCAAAGCTCAGGCGTGTTACGCGCTCCATTTCTCCTTTTGCCAAACTTGTAGCAACAGTCACCACCTCATCCCTGACAGCATTTGTAAATACGCCTGTAAAAGTAGCGAACAATCCAAGCGCTATAATCCCTATCACTACTATCCCAATAACTGTCTCTATCAGTGTAAAACCTTTCACCTTTCACCTTTCACTGTATAGTAACCTTGCCTGTTTTCGCCTCTATCCTCACTGTCCTGGAATATGCGCCGCCTTGTGCCTGAAGAGTAATAATTCCCTGACTTGATAAAATATCTCCGTCTCCATCATACGGCGCTCCGACTGAATCAAACTCTACCTTATTGCTGAAACTTGTGCTAGCTATATCTATACCTTTAAATTCATTAAGAGTAACAAATGAAACATCAAAATTATTTCTTGTCTGTGGATCTATACTTTTTGTGGCTATGGTTACTCTGTAAACAAAATAAGCTTCGTTCACAGGATCAAATGATATTCCGAATCTTACCTGCTGAGCTAAAGTCATTTCTTGAGCATATCTTAAATCAGAGGCTATCTTTTGGCACGCTGCCTCCAGCCTCACAGCTGATCCTGTAGTGGCCTTTGGCATGACAGCCAGCGCAACTATGCCTATTATAACTATCAGCATCACGAGTTCTATCAATGTAAACCCGCGTTTTTTCATATATTATTCTCGACTCACGAAGTTTATCCCGAGCAAGGTCGAGGGATTCGCTTGAAGAATATTGTTCGAGCGGACATCGTGCCTATGCATGCGTGCCCAGTCGAGAACCCCTCTTAACATTTCACCAGCTCCCATAATATACCAATCCCATATTTAATGCCAGCAAATATTCCAACCTGCGAAGCCTCTTTAAAATATCTGGTCTCAATAGGTATTTCAGCTATTCTAAGCCCTAACTTGGCTGCTTTTATCAATATTTGCGCATCAAATAAGAAATCATCTGAATTATCCTGCCAGTTGACTTTTTTAAGAAAATCGCTGCTATATGCCCTTAAGCCTGTATGATATTCCGATAGACTTAATCCTAGGGCCTTATTCTGACAAAAGGTTAAAAACTTGTTAGAAATATATTTGTAAACAGGCATCCCGCCTTCTAATGCTCCTTTCCCCGTCATTCTGGAACCAAGAACAATATCCGCTTGATTATTTATTATAGGATAAATCAGGCCAGGTATTTTTTTTGAATCATACTGATAATCAGGATGAAGCATAACTATTATATCAGGATTTCTTTTAAGCGCCTCTTTATATAATGTCTTCTGATTCCCGCCGTATCCTTTATTCTTATCATGCAAAAGCACAGTAAGGCCTAATCTTCTCGCTATTTCCACAGTCCTATCCTTACTCTGGTCGTCGCAAAGTATTATTTCAGACACAAGGCCTTTGGGGATATCCCGGTATGTCTTTTCCAGAGTCAATTCCGCATTATACGCAGGCATTACTATAATAATCTTCTTATCCATAATCCATTTCAAGACCAGGTCTTTAACATGAAAACCTTGCACGTTTAAGACCTGGTCTTGAATATCAGTCTCGCGCATAAAATCATTGTCCCTAACGTTATTATTCCACCTATTTTAAACGAAAAAGGGTCATATGTAAACCTTACAATATGTTTTCCAGGCTCAAGATATACTGCGCGTAAAATATAATCCGCCCTGTAAATCTTGCTAGGTTTTTCATCCACGCTCGCTTTCCATCCTGGATAATAAGTATCACTAAGCACAAGAAATCCTGGCGCGCTCATTTCCGCTTCTATTTCAACATAATTCGGTTTATACTTTAAAATACTCACTGATTCTTCTCGACTCACTCGCTTTGCTCGTTCGTTCGAAGAATATTGGAGTAGCGGAGCGAAGCTCCGCGCAATATTGTTCGAGCGAGTCCTGAGCTTGTCGAAGGACGAGTCGAGAACTTCTTCTAAAATCACTTCTTTCTCTGGCTTAAAATCTTTGGTTTTCATCTTCTCCAAAATATTTTTTTCGCCTTTTATGACAACTGCCTTTCCCACCAAGAACACTCGAGGCAAAACATCTTTATTTTCATAAATATTTACCTTTTCTGATTTCCTGACCATATTATAACCGTCTGCCTTAAATGCCTTTGGCGAAATTACATATTTTACATTTAATAGGCTCAATAGATTTGTTTTATCAGGCGCATTCGACTTTACAATAATATCCACAATTTCTTCATGACGCCTGTTGTAAAGCGACCCATAACCATATGCGTCATATATACCAAAACTCACTCCTCTATCTGAAACCACTCTTTCCCTAAGCCCTGCCATTCCCTCAAAATAATCCCTTTCCGGCACAAACATATTCTGCCTCAAGGTAGCCGGAGAATCAAATA
Organism: Candidatus Omnitrophica bacterium CG1_02_40_15; assembly: GCA_001871815.1. Lineage (GTDB taxonomy): Bacteria > Omnitrophota > Gorgyraeia > Gorgyraeales > Gorgyraeaceae > UBA10183. The sequence goes on along the minus strand of MNVP01000051.1, from coordinate 1,407 downwards.
TCCTGAAAAGATTTTTATCCTTTTGTAAAAATTCTATTGTAGAACCCGGCTTTAAAAATTCCTTTATATCCATATTCTGGTATACATTTTTATTTGCCGTAAATATATCTATTAAAGATATTAATAAAATAAAAATCAAAACCGCATTCATGCTTACCCGCCTTTTGGTTCCGAAAAACATCACTACAGATAAAACCATGAATAGCCCCATGCCCCTTTTTATATTATGAATCGCCGCTATAAACAATTGGTCAACATATCCTGTTTTAGCGTTAAAATGATTGCTCATATCTAGTATTGCGCCTTTTAAAAAATCGCATATCCCGTTAAAATTCAAATTTAACGCAAGATAACTTAATGACAGCGTAAATCCAATGGCCAATATCCATCTTAAAAAATTTTTAAATCTGGGATCTGTTTTTGCGTGCTGAGCGTAATAATCCATTCCCATGCCAGCTAAGACAGCCAGAGAAAATGTAACTATGAAAAAGAATTTTATAGGATACCTGGAAAGGCTGAACCCTGGAAGAAATTTATATAAAAAATAATATATAGGCGTATATCTGCCGAATGAAAACACAAGGCCTAACGCCAGGACGTAAAAAATAGCCCTTCTTCTTTTTGCGGAATCAAATTTCAAAGCAATAAGCGTAAAGATAATGGCAGCTATGCCCATATAATAAACTAAAAGCCAGCTTTGCCTTACCCAGTAATCCTTATATATGTAATCTGATTCGCTCAGATAAGGGAAAAAAAGGTCTAAAAGCGCGTACACAGGCAAAGACCACATAGAGGCTTCGTTAAAATCCATCATGCCCCTGGAAGAATATTTTACAAATTCTATAAAAGGCAGTATCTGAAAACTCGCAAGCCCTAAAAAAACAAAAACAGCCAATATTATACTTCTCAACTTCGTCCAACCCTTTCCAAAGAAAGGGCTGGGCCTCGCTCGAAGAATACCAATATCGTTCGAGCGAGGCTGCGAAGCAGCCGAGTCGAGAACTTCACCATTAAATAAAAACAATATAAAGAACGTAGCATACAAAATCGCAGGCTCTCCTCCGAGAAACATCAATGTCATAAATATACCTGTAATTATAGAATTTTTAACCCAATCTTTTTTCGATGCCCTCTCGTAAAATAAAATTACAAGCGGAAGCCACGTTACTGACACAAGCGAAGCCAGAAGATTTATCACAGAAATCATATACCCTGAAAACATAAAAACTGATGCGGATAAAGAAGAGGCATAGCGGGAATAGCCCCATTCCCTCATCAAAATATATGTAAATAAGCCAGCCAGTAATATATGTATTATTATGAAATAATTAAACGCTTGTGGATAAGAAAATAATAGATAGATTGCGCTCAGAGGGTAAAATACGCATGTCTGAAGCTCTGCCAGAT
>MNVP01000088.1:0-4757 GCA_001871815.1 Candidatus Omnitrophica bacterium CG1_02_40_15 | reverse complement strand
TTATGAACTGTACTTCCAAATGGCGGAATTTTAGACCAAATTTTAAATTTGCTATTTTTTATTCTTTTATATGTTTTTTTGCTAAAATCTAGCACATCGAACATATGGATGTCCTCGCAAGACAATATGCGCTCTTTCAATATATCTTCCATTTTTCGTTCTAATTTCTCCATATCATCTATCTTGACTTCTTTCAGTCCAATATGAACATTATATTTTACCTGTCTTGCCTCTAATTCAAAATTTCCATAATTCTCGATTACTCCAACATATTCATATAAGGGAAGAGGAATTAAATTTGAAATGCGTTTACCGAAAGTACCATCAAGATATCGAATGCCCGGGATTCTTACAACGAAATCGCACTCATCAAGAAATTCTCTTCTTGCTTCCTCTAAATGCCATTCTGGATACATAACTATATCTCCCAGTTAAATTTCACAAAAACTCTTTATTTTAACTATTTCAATTATACCACAGAAATGGCTTTTTCTGTAAAAAGCCCGCTTGACACCGCAAGAGTGTCAATCTCCCAAAACCCGAGAAAATTCCAAGAGTTAATGCAACCCCCAAATAGAGGAAACTTCGCTGGCTTCGTTTCAGCTCTCATTTGGGGGCAAAAGTGATAAGAGGTTTGCCCTGAGCAAGTCATTCCACCCTTCTTAACCCTTTTGGCTTCCAGCTTGCAGGAGTTAATGGAATTCTCTCTCCTTTCGGTTGTTATCAACATGGCCGTTTTGGATTAATTGGCTTTGTTCATTGGGGTATTTCCCTTTGGGCTTGGCTTTCCAAATATGGCTGATTTCAATACAAATGCAAGGAGGTAAGGGAAAAAATGAAAACAACACAGGAAATAAAGACAGAGTTTGAGCAGGTTTTAAGTGAAGTGAGCAAAATCAGCGGCATGACAGCAGAATCAGCTGTTCAGGTTGCAACAATGATTTTGCAGGAGTCAGGGAAATTCCAGAGAACAGAGACAATGCACAATGGCAACAGCAACGGCGACAAGCCAGCAAGTCCAAAGCAGATAAAGTTTTTGCAGGATTTGGGCATTCTTGTTGAGCCAGGGATAACCAGCAAAAAGGCGAGTGAGCTCATTGAAGTGAACAAGGGAAAGGGCAGGGCTTCTGCCCACCCTTTTCCAAAATGAGCATCTGCAAGCATTATAAGCCAAGAAAAGTGGCTTATGATGTTGATGCTGTGGTGAGTTATGTGCCATTTCCAAACGAGAAGGCAAGAGATAAGGCATATGACACGCATGTAAAGCTGTTTCTCAAGGCAAAAGAGAGAGTGCTTAGAAAAACAACAGAGAACAGGAAAGGCGGGCTTGAAACCGCCCTCTCCTCTCTTAATTAAAATGAAATGCCACATATGCAAAAAAGCTGAGGGCGAAATCCCTATCAATGATGACAAAGGAAATGAGTTTCTGATTTGTGAGGACTGCGACAATGACTTATTTGATGCCTACACTCTGGCTAAGAAACTAACCAGAGAGATAAACATCCAGATAAGGCACCAGAGAAATGAAAACAATATTCCTGCAGTGAGCAGCTTAAAGCACATAAGAAGCCTGCTTTTAAAATGACAGAATACATTGTTGATTTTTCAAGCATTATCCTTGAGGCTTCCACTGAAAAGGAAGCGTATGAAAAAGCAAAGGAGCTTGTCAGCAATAGGGATATAGAGATTTGCAGCATTGAGCCAAATTAAAATGACAGACGACTTTTGGAAGGATGCAAAAGTAATTGATGTTTACACAGATGAGCAGGCTGTTGATGACGGGGTTTTAATCCCTGTTGAGTTCGGGGAAATCAGCAGGGCAACAAGGGCAGTGCTGGATGATTTTGAAAGCGACGGCAGGATTAACGCTGACAAGTTCTTCAAATTCATGAAGACAGCAAAAGAACAGCTTGAAGCACAAAGGAAGGAAAAAGATGACTGGTTTTACTCTGCGATAATTGAAGGCAGGAAATATTTTATCTGCGAGAATGGAAACGGCTTTACCTTAATGAAGCCAGAAGATTATTGATTTTTTTTGCTTCTTTTTATCAATCGTATCCGAACCTTCTCTCGTATTCCTTATGAGTCATCCATTCAAGGATGACACTTACTACAACAACCTCTCCGCCCTTGATAGCGTAAATTAGCCTCCATGCGTTAGGCAGATTGTATTTCCAGAGGTTATTCACTCTGTATTTTGAAACATACTCCTTCGGGATAAGCTTGCCGGGAACCCTTATGCCACACGCCGCATTGCCGGCAATATCATCAAAAGCCCTGTTTAATTGCTCATAAAGCATTTTGCCCTCGCCCTTAGAGCCTTTAAGCTTATCAAATGCCTTCCTGACTTTCTCATCAGCAAATATCACCTTTGACTTCATCTTATAATAAGGCCTTTCCTCTTTAACAGCCTGCTTACCCCTTCAGGATTCCATATCCAGACTATCTTTCCATCCCTGTCTATCACTATCTTGTTTGAATACTGAAGATAATCCAGTATTGTCTGGAATGTCTGGTACATCATTTTTCTTGGAAGCTTTTTCCATAGCTGATACTTCCCCAGCTCATTGGAGCTTTTTCTTATGGCTTCCTCCACCATTAGCACGCTTTCAAGCGTTGGGCTGTGTGCCAATAATTCAGTTCTCATCTTATCTTTTCCTATCTTGTCCTGTTTTTATCTTATATATATTTATATAATAAGAGCTTTTAAACCTTTCGCTTTGCCTTGCTGCCTATTCTTATCAAGCCTTACAAGCCTGCCTTTCTTAATGCTTTCTGCAAGTCTTTTTTCTTGAGTGTAATCCTGCCGAAGCCGAAGTTTATGTCTATCTTGCTCTTGTCTATTCCATCCTTGTTAAAGTGTCCCTCAAAGCCGAACTCTGTATCCTGCCTGATTATTACTTCCTTTAAGCCTTGCTCACCTGCCTGTGTTATTGATTTTGCTGGCACTACTGCCTGTAATTCTATTCCTGTTTTAACTAACCTAACTATTTTGTTTTTAGCACTTGCCATTCTAACATTTATCGTGCTTTTTCATATGCTCTTGTGCGAACTTGAGGGCTTGGGATTTTGTCTTGAATTTCTTTGCTAAGCCTTTTTGTCTGTGGTAAACTCCCCATCCCCTTATGAATTTTCTTACCTCTACTATCTGGGAAAATATGCTCTTTTTGTCAGTGAAGTCTTTTCTCCTGTATGCTGCTTCCCCAATTTCATTCCCGTCATACTTTTCCCAGCATTTCAGTTTTTTCATTTGCTATTAAGCATTTCCGCAATTCTCCTTGTGCTTTTCCGTGAATGTATCACAGCCGCAGAACTCGCAATGCCTGCCATATGGCTTTGTTTCCTGTTCTTCTGCACAGCTATCACAGATGAACGCCTTGTAATGTTTATTGTAATACCCTCTTGCCCTTTTCTTTCCGCAAGCTCTGCATTTTCTCTTTGCTATGGCTTTTCTAATTGATTAATTCTTTTAAATATTCTGCCACAGCAAAATATATATTTATAGCGATAGAAACCCATAAAAGGGGATTTCGCCAACGGCTAAATGCTCAACCCCAATTTAAGGCTTTCCATCTCATAACGCTGGTGCCCCAGCTCTGATTGCCCGAGGGCTTCGCCAGCTCTGGGCAATCGAGGGGGCACATTCGTGCCTCCCTACGCCTTAACGGCTATCTACCCCTACTACCTACTCTAACGACTACTTCTCTGCCAGTACTTATTACAAGTACTACAACTACTCTGACTACTCTCTATTTCTTTTAGACGCTCTGCCTCTACCGCTCTTATACTACTTACTGCGCCTCTACGACGCCTACTTTTACTTTTTTTACACCTCTGCCTCATCCTTATGTTTATTACACTGCCTCTCCATGCACATTCCTATTGATTCTATTGGTTTGTTTTGTTTATTTTATGTAACTCTTTTGTTTACTTATTGTTATTTTTGTTTCTTTATTTATGATGTATTAATAGAAGCGAAGAAACAGAAACAAATCATTAATCTGGACTGCAAAATTATGGCCTTAACTGCTTAATAAATCAAGTCTGCCGCTTGACATCAGCTTCTTTGCGGCTTTTTTAAATTCTGCCTCTACTTTTTTGCTTTTGACAATTGCCTCATCCGAAATCTTGACTATAGAAGCAAGTTTTTTGTATTTACTCAGCATATCTTTAAGTGCGCTTTCCAGCCTTGTTAACCCCTCTTTCTGTATTTTATCTTCCCTCTTTAATTTGCTTATATCTTTCTCCAATTCTGTCTTTGTTATGTCAACATACATGTCCTCTTCGCTTATTGTGTCTTTCATGCCAAGAAATTCTGTATAATAATGAATCATGTCAGATTTTTTCCAGCCGAACCTGTATTTCAGGGCGCTTTCTGACTTATATCTCGGCAGCCAAAAACATGCAGAACTGTGCCTGAAATCGTAAAGAGTAAGATTCTTAAATTTGATCTGTTCAGAAGTCAGAACCTCTTTCCCCAGCTTTCTTAACTCCCTATTTATCATGGGTGGGTTTTTCCTGCAAAAATAATCATCCGGCTTCAATCCCAGTTTCTTAACATATTCCTTGATCTGCTCAGAACACAGCATCAACTTTATTCTCCTGCCGAATGTCTTGCTTGTTTCTTCTCTTATCATGAGTTCCTTGAAATCGTTTGAGAAATCAGAAATTTTGACATTCGCAAGCTCTGTGACTCTCGAGCCGGAATCAAAGGCAAGGGCAAGAATAGGCTTTAAATCATAGCTTGCCTTGTCAAT
>MNVP01000034.1 GCA_001871815.1 Candidatus Omnitrophica bacterium CG1_02_40_15 | reverse complement strand
GGAAATACCATCCGATGTACCAGCCACATATGTTGTACTTATATAATTTATTTTTTTTAAAAATTTACATTTTATAGCAAAGTCCAAGACATTCCTGGTACCTTCAACATTTATCTTCCTACTTAATTCTATCGGAGCCCTAACCTCAGTCAACGCACCGCAATGAAATATTATTTCAATTTCATTAATAAGATCTAACTCAACTTTTTTGGAAAATCTAAAATTAGCAAAAGTTAAATCTCCCTCTACTACATGTAGATTTTTTAAAATAGAACTATTTATATCTTCATCCCAAAACTTTAATATATCTAATATTCTTTCTGTAGCATTCATATTTTTACTATTTCTCGCAAGGGCATAGATTTTATGTCCTTCCTTTAGTAAAATTTTAAGTAGGTATGAACCCACCAACCCTGTTGCGCCAGTCAAAAAAACAACTTTTCTAGTTTTCATTATTTGTAGCTAGTTGGAAAGGCTAATACCAAACACGCATTATTGCCACCAAAAGCAGAGGAATTGTTTACCGCTACTCTTATATTTATTTTCCTAGCTTCGTTTGGTACACAATCAATAGCACACTCTTTATCAAGCGTATCATAATTTATAGTTGGCGGAGCAATCTTATCTCTAATGGCAAAACAACAAGACATAGCCTCTATTGCGGATGCTGCACCCATAGTATGGCCAAGCATAGACTTTATTGAACTACATGGGATAGTTTTATAATTTTTTCCAAAAACTTTTTTTATCGCTGCGCATTCAGTTTTATCATTCTGAGGTGTGCCGGTGCCGTGGGCGCTTATATAATCGACATCTTCTTTGGAAATTTTAGCTTCTTTTATGGCTTTTTCCATACAATTTACTATGCCTTCTTCTGAAGGTTGTGTCATATGATACGCATCACAACCTAAACCATACCCCAAAACTTCCGCATAGATATTGGCCTTCCTCTTTTCAGCATGATATAAAGACTCAAGAATTAATATCCCTGCACCCTCTCCTAACATCATGCCTCTCCTATTTTTATCAAATGGCTGGCATTTTTCAGGAGCCATGGCTAAAAGACGGTTAAAACCAGTAAAAGCAATCCTTGAAAAAGCATCTGAACCGCCACAAAACATTAACTCAGAATGCCCGGTCCTGATCAAATCAAAACTATATCCAATCGCGTAATTCCCCGAAGAGCATGCTGTTGGCATGACCGCGTTAAAACCTGTGGCTCCTAATTCAATCGCTGTATTCACTGATAAATTATTAGTCAGATAAGAAGTAATCAAACCTTGGGTTAGATTATCCTCTCCATGGGTTATCCACGCTTTATCAAGTTCCTCCAAAATTTGGGACTCACCCATAGTCGTCCCCAAAATTACTCCAGCTTTCGTAATATCTTTTTGTGATAGCCCTGAGTCGTGAATAGCTAATTTTGCTGCGGCAATTGCCAATTGGGAAGCGCGGCCTAAATGTTTTAGTTTGCGTTTATCAATAAAGTTCTCAGGCTTGAAATTTTTGACTTCGCCGCCTTTGTGGGTTGGATAGGCGCTTGTATCAAAGGCTTCTATTTCGGAAATACCGGACTTGCCGGCGATAAGGTTTTTCCAGAATTCTTCTACTCCAATACCTATAGATGAAACAACCCCAAGGCCTGTTATAACAACGCGGCGCTTGGGGTCCTCTTTTTCAGAGTACTTCATGAAAATTTGGCATCCTGAGTACCAAAAGCAATCTCGGCTTCTACTATCTTTTTGTCTCCAACGCTTATATCTGCCTTAAAAATACCGATTTTTGACATCATCTTCATGGGAGTAACTTCTATTCTTAACTGGTCACCAGGAAAAACCGGGTTAAAAAACCTGGATTTGACGGAAACTAAATATAGCAAATTATCATTCTGGAATTTCTGTTTATAGAGGACAATACCTGCCTGCGCCATAGTTTCTATCATAAGAACACCTGGCATGACCTTTAAGTCCGGGAAATGGCCTGCAAAGAAGTGCTCGTTAACAGAAACGTTCTTTATGGCAACAACCTTATCAGGGCTTGCCTCAATGACGCGGTCTATCATAAGGAAAGGAAACCTCTGGGGGATTATCTTCTTAATATCTTCTATTCCAAGTGGAAGTTTTGAAGTGCTCATTTTCTCTTTCTGGCTGACTCAATCATATTTATTATCTTATTTACTGTGGTCATTTCTTTAAGTTTTTCTTCAGGAATGATTACTCGATATTTTTTCTCTAAAGCAGCTAAAATTTCAAGAGCCATCATGGAGTCCGCGCCTACTTCCTGGATAAGATGCGCGTCCAAAGGAATATCTTTGATCTCTTTCTCTATGACCATTGAAACTATTCCAAGAACTTCGCTTCTTACATCTGTCATAGATTAATTTCTCCTTAGTAGCTTGTGTGCAGGCCGCCGTCAACTTTGATGACCTGGCCAGTTATGTAATTCGCGTTTTCGCTAAGTAAAAAAGATACTACCTTTGCTACCTCTTCAGGGCTTCCGAAGCGGCCGAATGGGATAGTCTTTTTAAATACTTCTTTCAGCTCTTCCTTCATACCAGTAGTCATGTCAGTATCAATAAACCCGGGCGCGACACAATTAATCCTGATATTATAGGGCGCAACTTCTTTTGCCAGCGCTTTTGTAAGCCCGATAATACCTGCTTTTGCCGCTGAATAATTAACCTGCCTGGCAATACCCGATATACCGCTAACAGATGAAATATTGACTATGCTGCCGCTTTTCTGCTTTAAAAACGTTACTATGCAGGAGCGCGCCAAATTAAAATAACCGGTCAAGTTTGTATCAATAACATCCTGCCAATCCTCTTTTTCCATATTCATAAGCGCCTTATCGCGCGTTATGCCGGCGTTGTTTACTAAAAAATCCAAAGATCCGAAAAACGATTTGACCTGCTCAACAAACTCTTTTGCCAGGCCAAGGTCACGGACATCACCTTTAAAACTCAAACCTACGCTGCCAGCATCCTCTAATTCTTTTAAAAGGCTCTTTGCCTGTTCATCACTTTTTTGATAGGTAAAAGCTACTTTTGCTCCCTCTTTTGCTAATTCAAGAGCGATAGCGCGGCCTATACCTCTTGAGGCACCCGTAACTATTGCCACTTTATTATTAAATATTTGCTCGCTCATCAATGATCGATCTGTGTAATCGTATTTTATAATCTGTGAAATCAGTTGTCGAATTTTGACAACACAACACAATTACTGACCCCGCTAGGCCCAAAACAACTAAGTAAAATGTTAGAAAGCTTGGCACTTCTTGACTTATTCGGCACGTAATCCAGGCCGCATTCAGCGTCTTTTTCCTTATAATTAAGCGTTGCCGGTATAAATTGCTTTTCAAGCGAACCAACGCCGGCTGCCAATTGCATAGCACCCGAAGCGCTAAATGTTTCGCCCACTTGAGATTTAATGGAGCTCACAGGTATTTTTGCTGATGTTTCGCCGAAAACGTCTTTTATTGCCTCAGTTTCTATCAAGTCAGCCTCTTTGGTAGAGTTAGCATTAGCACTGATATAATTAATATCTTTTGGGCTTAATTCTGCTTGGCTCAAAGCTTCTGCCAGCGCCTTACGAATACCTGGCCCTCTGCGATTATATTTATTTACGCGGAATGGGTCAAAAGCATAACCAATGGATTTGATCTCCGCATATATCTTAGCACCTCTGGCTTTAGCGCTCTCTAAGTCTTCTATCAGAACCATAGCAGAACCCTCGCCAAATACAATGCCGTTTCTTCTCTTATCAAAAGGACAATCTATTTCAAGGCCCTCGCCTTTTGAACCTGATAAGAAACTTAATTTATAAAAACCTAAATACGTCTGCAAACACAACTCTTCAACGCCACCTACCAAAACAGCCTTCGCGCGGTCCCATTGAATAAAATCACAGGCGTATTTCAACGCGTCAAGGCTTGAAGTAAAACCTGTCGCTATGGTCGTATTAAAACCTTTAATGCCGAAACGTATTGAAACCTGGCTCGCCGGTGAATTGATGACGGTATTGGGAAAAAGCGCGGGATTAACGTAACGCGGGCCTTCTCTTAATGCCTGTTTATCAAATTCACTAATGGACCACACGCTGCCTAAAGTCGTGCCAAGGACAACACCGACTTGATCGGTATTCTCCTCTGTCACAACAAAACCCGCATCGTCTAAAGCCAGCTTTGAGGCTACATTAACAAGCTTTGTGCTGCGGTCAAGCAACCTTAAGCCATTTTCGCCAAGATAGACTTTTGCGTCAAAATCCTTTATCTCACCAGCAAGCTTGGTCTTCATTGAAATTGTTTCAAAGAGCGATACTTTTTTAATACCGGTTTGGCCGTCTTTTAATGCCTGCCAAAAAGCCTCTTTACCTATGCCATTAGATGCTATAACACCTACTCCGGTGATCACTATTCTTTTATCCATAAAAAAACCCCTAGCTAACGGGGTATTTCAACTACTTTTATCATTTAATTTCTCTTCTGATACTATCCACTCATCAAACGAAGATCTCTTAAATCGCCAGTCATTGCCTATCTTAAAAGCCTGTAATTTACCTTCGCGCGCAAGCTTATGCACCGTAAAGAGATGCAAATGCAAATACGACGCGACTTCTTTAGCTTCCAAAATGTCCTTGTCTAACATATCTCCCCAGAAAAAAATAGAACAAACGAAACATAACTATATATAATTTACAGGAAAAACATAATAAGTCAACAAAAATGAATGAGATTGTCAAGCCAAATTAGAAATGTCCTGTTCTTACCAATTTAGAAATGTCCTATTCTTGGTTTTTAACGAACTCCTGCAAAAGCCTCTTCCTTATGCGCAGGAAGTGTACTGCCAAACTGAAACTTCCTCCAGGGATTATCCTTTGAAGGTATGGAACCCTTCTT
>MNVP01000084.1 GCA_001871815.1 Candidatus Omnitrophica bacterium CG1_02_40_15 | reverse complement strand
GCGTAACCTATATCGGTTTTCAGCCTGTCCATATACAGCCCGTATAAATACAGGCCTGCTAGGATAAAAAGAGGCAATATGTTTATCAATAAAAATATTTTATTCCTGTATAAAAAATTACTTCTGGAATTAAATCGCGCTGGAGAAATTTTTATATATGCTATATCTTTCTTGAAAAGCTGAATTTCCTCTTTTGTGGCTGCAGGGACGAAAGTGGTTTTTTCAACAGGTTCTTCTTTTGATTTTGTGACACTTATTACCACTGGATCGATTCTCTTATGCTTATAATCCTTGAGAACAGGGTCAAAATAATTATATTCAATAGGGCCTAATGTAAAATTTCCAACTTTTTTTGGGATAATCATTTTTTCAAATATCTTTTCGCCCTGAATCATATAATTTGCTTTTGAGATATTTTCAGAATTGCCAGATTCATAAAATTTAACATCTTGGATTTCTGGCATGTTAGGAGAAGATATTGTCTTTATATTGCCTTTTCCTTTTATTTTTATTTTTAAACTCAGCGGTTGATTCTCTTCTATTGTATTTTTGTCAACGCTTAGAGAAATATCAAAATCTCCTACGTCTCCTTTAAAATCAGCTGGTTTATTTTGTTCCGGTAAGGGCGCTATCTCTATTTTTATGGGATCTGTTGTGAGTATTATGGGCTTTCCTCTTTTGAACATGCTGAATGGGTCCTGATCAAATATATCAAAAGGATTTTTTGAGATAAATTTATCTATATCTTCCACGGTTGCTTCTAATCTTGCAGGCCCTATGGTAAATTCTCCAGGGCCTGTTGCAAAAAGGGCTGTCTTAATTTCTGTTACAAGGTATTTTGTTCCGTCTATAACCTTATAATATTTTTTCTGCGGAGGCATGTCTTCTGCCCAAAACCCTGTGGTAGAAGGAGGATTATAAACTGGATTTTCGAATAAATTAACTGCCTGGTAAACTGCAAAAGTAAGCGTTATTTGCTCATTGACATATGCCATGAGCTTATCCACATACGCTTCTATAAAAAGTTCTTTGCCATGCTGCGGCTGGCTATTTTGCTCCTCAGGCTCAGTAGATTGACTCTGTTGCTGATTAGGATATGCTTGCTGTTGAGCATTTCTTGGCAATACCTTTATATTTATAGGCCCAGTTGAATATACTTTGCCATTATAGTTAATAGTAAATGGCCCAAGTGTGTAATCCCCTGTATCACTAGGCACTAATATATAGGTAAAGGATATTGAACTTGAAACCTGGCCATTTATAATAGAGAGGTTTTGAGACTTTCCTGAAGAATAAGCGGTAAATCCCTTCAAATCAGGGATACTAGGCTGCGGGATATTAGATACGTTGCCGGATACTGTTATGGTAAGCGTTACCTGATCTGCTAATGTTACCTCCTGCCTATCCACATCAGCAGATATAGACATGTCTTCAGCATAACAAACCGTAGCTATTGATAAAAATAATAAAAATGGGATAAAATATCTCATGCTATCTTATTAGCTTTCGTTGCTAATCGCGGAACAACGCAGAAGCAGTTGCTCGCTTTGCTCGCAACTGACGCGGAATTACGCTGAAACTAAACGCTAACTTCAGCGTTTTTCCGCGTCTGCTCCGAGTGAAACGAGGAGCAGCTTCCGCGTGGTTCTGCGATTTACCAGTCCTTGTCTACCCTATATTGGCCTTCTATAGGCTGATTTTTTAATTCTTTCTGCACATCTTTTTCGTCATCCTTAAGCGCATCCAGAAGCCTTACAGCATCCTCTTTTGACATCCCTTTTTCGTCGTTCGTCGTTCGTCGTTCGATGTTCGATGTTTCTTCATCCTTTTTTTCTTTTTCTTCTTCTAGCCGCTGTTCTTCCTTCTTTTCCTCTTCACCAGACTCTTCTTTTGTTTTATCCGCTTTTTCTTTATCCTTAGCTTCTTCTGATTTCTGTTCTTCTGATTGCTTTTGCTCTTCTTGTTGCTTTTCTTGAGATTTGGAAGACTCGTTTTGTTTTTGCTGCTCCTTATCCTTATTTTCTTTCTGCTGAGATTCTTTTTGTTGCTGGTCTTCTTTTTTAAGATTTTCTTTTATCTTTTTTCTTACAAATTCTATATTATATTTCGCGTCTTCGTCATTCGGGTCGATATCCAGGCATTTTTTATAATCTTCTATTGCCTCTAATAATTTACCCATTCTATAGTGCGTATTCCCCATATTATAATAGGTATTTGCCTTAAATTCATTATCTTTTGTAGGGGCGGAACAATGTTCCGCCCCTACATCTGGATTTAAAGATTTCTCATATTCTTTAAATGCATCCTCATATTTTTTCTGCTCATGAAGGCCATTGCCTATATTATAATGAAGCTTATCATTATCTGGATTTTCAATTTGCGCGTCGCGCCACTTGGATAACGCCTCATCTATCTTGCCATTTTTATAAAGTTTATTCCCTTCATTATTCTTCGAAGCAAGCGAATCTCCCCAAGCCCATCCTAATATAGAAATATAGAATAAAAATATCAGCAATAGCTTCATTTCTTTTTTCTATCCCCTATTATAAATTCAATGCAAAGCAATATAAAAGCAACGCCAAGAAAATACTGAAACCTGTCTTCATATTGCGTAAACAACCTGCTTGAAAGCTCTTTTTTCTCCATTTTGTTTATTTTATCATAAATCTTATCAAGTTCAAACTCGCCGGCTGTTGCATGATAATATTTACCATCTGTAATAAGGGCTATCCTCTGGAGCATTTCTTCATCCAATTTCGTCATCACAACTTCTCCGGATCTATCTTTTTTATACCCATTCACCTTGCCAGACTCATCTATTATAGGTATAGGTTCCCCTTTTTTAGTGCCTATGCCTATTGTATAAATTATAATACCTTCTTTTTTAGCCTCATTACTGGCTTCTACTGGATTTGTGTTATGGCCTTCTCCGTCTGTAAGCAGAACAAGGACTTTATGTTTTCTTTCTTTTTTAGTAAAACCTTTTATAGCGGTCTTAATCGCATCCCCTATAGCTGTGCCAGGCCTGGGCATCATGCCAGGTTCTATTATGCTTAAAAACATCTTTGCCGCGCTATAGTCTAGCGTTAACGGACATTGCATGAAACTATTGCCTGCAAATGTCAGTATCCCAACCCTATCGCCTTTAAGTTTATCTATAAGAGAGCTTATTTCTAATTTTGCCTTTTCAATGCGGCTTGGCTTTATATCCTGAGCCATCATGCTCAAAGATGTATCTATAGCTATCATGATGTCTATCCCATAACGTTTTGTCATAGTAAGCCTTGCGCCTATCTGAGGCATGGCTAAAGCCAAAATCAAAAAACTTGCAGCAATAATTATCAAAATCTTTCTTACTTTTTCCTTAGCAAAACTTTTTGAAAAAGAAAGTCTCTCTATAAGAGCAGCGTCTCCAAACCTCTTTATTGTTTTTCTTCTATTTATCCCTATGAATATAAAAAATATTGCAAGCATCGGAATTAATAAAAGAAAATTCAAGTATACCGGAGTTCCCCAGTGCATTCAACACCTCTGAAATAACATATTTGTCGCTCGTCATTCGTGACTCGTAACGAACAACTACGAACCACGATTCACGAGCGGCGAACGACGAAACTATGGTATCTTTCTAAACAACGTATTTCCTAATATTATTTCTAAAAATAGCGATATAAACCCTGGCAATATGAAAATCCCTGCTAATTCAGTATAATTTGCGTATTCTTTTGTCTCTATTTTAGTTTTTTCAAGCTGGCCTATTGTTTTATATATTTCTCTCAAACCTTCTTTATCCTTTGCCCTGAAATATAGCCCTCCTGTCTCATCAGCTATATTTTTAAGAAGGGTTTCGTCTATCTCTGTATCCATATGCACATATCTTTTACCAAAGATAGGGTCTTCTACTGGATACATAGCGCCACCTGGCTTCCCTGCTCCCACTGTATATATCTTTATTCCCAGGGCTTTAGCTGCCTTAGCAGCAGTTAAAGGATCTATCTTGCCCGCATTGTTAACGCCATCTGTTAAAAGTATTATAATTTTACTTTTTACAGTAGAATCCCTGAGCCTGTTTACAGCATTGCTTATCGCCATTCCAATAGCAGTCCCGTCTTCTATCATGCCTATATCCACCTTATCCAAAAGTTCTAGAAGCGCGCCGTAATCAAGCGTAAGCGGGCACTGAGTAAGACTGAACCTTGAAAAAACAACCATGCCAATCCTGTCATTATGCCTGGATTTTATAAACTCTCTTAAAACATCTTTTGCAGCGCCTAACCTATTCTGCGGAGCAAAATCTTCTGCTTTCATACTGCCAGAAATATCAAGAGTAAGCATAATATCAATCCCTTCTGTTATTATCTCTTCTTCTTTCTGGCCTGCCTGAGGCCTTGCGAGCGCCAGGACAAAAATAAAAATAGCTGCCATCCTCAATATCATTGGCGCATATCTATACTTCGCGCGAAATCCTGGGCGTATATTTTTTAGAATGGAGATATCTGAAAAGATAATGCTGGCTTCGCGTAATTTAGCCCGCCTGAAATAATCCCAGATTAATAATGGGATAATGCCTAATAATAGTAAAAATAATGGGCTGGCGAATCTCATGTTGTAATTTTAGGCGTTGTTATCTCTACAATCTCTTCTGCCTTTTTATATACTTCTTTCATCTCTTTCTCGCTAGGCGCATATTTTGCAAATTTTACCATATCGCAATCTTCAAGAAAATCATTTATTTTGTCTACATACAGGCGTTCTATTTTTTTTGACTTCATCTCTTGAAAAAGTTCCCATGTAGTCCTATCCATAGCAAATATCCTGTACTTATTCTCTATGTAAGTCCGGATAATATCCGAAAGCCTTATATAATATTCCTTAATCAGCCCTTTTTCCATAAGCTTCGCTTCTTTAAGGGCGCTTAAAGCATTTCTTGCGATTTCTTCTGCAGGCCTTGGAGGTAATGCAGGTTTTTCTTCTACCTTCTGCTTTTTAAAATAAATAAACACTATAATAACCAGCGCCGCTAAAATCAATACAATAATTAGAAGCGCTGGAAATCTTCCGCTTATTTCTACGACATCCTTTAACGGCCTTATATCATCCATGCGCCTATCTCTAATATTTTTCTACTACTGGTTTCACCTGATATAATCCTAATATTCTGCTTTTTTACGCCAAACTTTTCTGAAAGAAGTTCTACCACCCTTTTATTAGCCCGGCCTTTTTCAGGCGGCATAGCTACCTTTATCCTGTAACTATTTTCAGAAACCTTCCGCACATCTTCCTTTTTAGCCTTCGTAATAACTTTTATTTCTATTCTCATGTATACCCTTTTTTAGAATTCCATTGCCGCTAATTTTTTTTCTCCGTATAAAAGCGGGAATATACATAAACCGAGGCTCATTAAAGAAACTATTCCCATAGAAATCATAGCCGCTTTTTTTAAATCCATATATGTAGAGATATAGCCTTTTAAAAATAACTGAAATGGAAATATCGTTACTGCTACCGCAATCAATATGAATCCTATATTCGCTATCAGGGCCAATGTGCCTCCGAAACCCGATACAATTTTAGCAGGATTTTCCGATTTAAAATCTGGAAAAGCCGCGCCCAAACCCATGCTTAAGCCTATAAGCGCCAGATTCATCATTAATATGACCCAGATAAAACAAGCTTCCAGCAAACCTGATATCCCGAGCATCTTGTTTGATATCATTAAAAGAGATTCTGTTATAAAAAAACTTACTGTAAAACTTACCAGAAATTTTTCATAAAGCACTTTCTTTAATCCCAACGGCGAAAGGCCTATTATCCAGAATTTATTGCCTTCCAGGCTTATCTGCGGAAATATAAACCTTGTGCTCAGCGAACCAAGCGTAAGTAGTATTGCGCTTAAATTCAGGAAAGCGCATATATGTTTCCAAAAAGGCTGCAGCATATTGTACGAAAAATGCCTGATATTCACAAAATATACGCCGAGTATTCCAAAGAATATCACAAACTGTGTCCACTGCATCGGCTCGCGCCAGAAAAGTTTCATATCTTTAATAATCAGGCCGCACGAATCCATTCCGAATATCTTAAATAACGGCCTTATTCTTTCTATGATCCCTCTGCTTAGGCAGAATATCTTCTCTCTTGCCTGAGAATGAACATCCTGCCACGATATAAGATAAAATTTTTCTGCAAGATTAATTAACACCTCTGTAAAAAATAAGGCAGTGCTCAAAAGTAATAAAAAATAGTAAAAGGCATCTTTAAATTCCTTTAGAGACGCTTTTAAGATGCCTTCTGCCATCCAGTAACTCGGTAAAAACAGAGAATATGACATATGTATATTAGGCAACATCTGATTCAACATAAATATCTCTATAGTTTGCCCTGATTCTTCAAATCTCACTCTTCTAATAGATTTATAAATGACCAGCGCTACGAACAGGCTTATTAAAAATATAACAGCTCTTAATTTCTTTTGCGGCAAAAGCTTTACAAGCAGCATAGTAAGGCCCGAGCCAATAGTGCCTGCGATTATCAAAAATGGGATAAAATACAAAAACATAAAAATATACAGGGCACTATCAGCATGATTTGCCATCCCAAAACTTACCATAAATGGCACAAGTATTGCCATAAAAGCCCATGAGCTAAGCATATTTGATTCAATGAATTTATACCTGAAAATAGTTCCTGATTTCAAAGGATATGAAAAGAGTAGTTCCGTGTCCTTGGAGATGTAAACAGTAGAATATGTAATAATCGCATTACTGAAAATAAGCATCAGAAACAGCGCAAAATAAAATAGATACATAAGCCTTTCTACTATTATTGAACCGACTTCAGGAATACCTCTCATAAATGAAAATGCCACATAGCATATAAGAAATTCTACAACCAAGAATAATAGCGAGCATAATAAAATAAAATACATCTTGAGCAAACTCTGTTTTTTAAGCATTGCGATGCTATTGCGGACAACATTCAGCCATAATTTTAAAAACGCGTTTATTTTCATGTCAGCTTTAAGAATATCTCTTCCAGCCTTCCATCTATTCCGCTTTTCTTGCGAAGTTCTTCCAGTGTGCCTATTGCTATGAGGTTTCCGTTATCTATAATACAGATCCTGCCGCATATCTCTTCTGCCAAAGACAATGTATGAGTGGACATAAATATGGTTTTTCCATTTTTAGAACTGTTCTTAAATATATCTTTGACTAACTTTGTAGTCTTTGGGTCCAGGCCTACCATAGGTTCATCCACAATAATAATGTCTGGATTGTGAATCAGGGCTGCTATTATAACGACCTTCTGGTGCATGCCGTGCGAATACTCTTCTATCAGAATATTTTCATATTCCCTTAAACTGAAGAATTCTAAAAATCCTTCTATCTTTTTCTCTGTATCCTTCCCGTCAATCAGATATATTTCTGAAACAAACCTGAGAAATTCCCTTGCTGTAAGTTTTTCATATAGATATGGCACATCCGGTATATAGCTTAAGCGGCTTTTTACTTTAATATAATCCTTCTGGATATCATAGCCAAAGATTTTTACCAAGCCTTCTGTCGGCTTTAACAGGCCAGTGAGCAATTTTATAGTGGTTGTCTTACCTGCTGCATTAGGCCCAAGGAATCCGAACAGCTCGCCTTTTCCGACATCCAGGTTAAGTTTATTAACCGCTATTTTTGTGCCAAATTTTTTAGTGAGATTTAAAGTTTCTATCATTTATAGTCCAAGACCTCTATTTTTAAGTCGCTGATAATTTTAATAAGCTCTATTTGTTCTTTTATCCCGCCCTCAACAAGCGGTATGTGAGTTGCATCGCTCATCTCTTGGCCAAGCGTAGGATCCACATTAATCCATTTCCCAACATATACTTTTGGCCAGGCATGATAATAAAATGACCCTTCCATGTAAATCAATCCCGCCACCATTTTAGTGGGTATCCCTAAAGAGCGAGTGAGTGCGGTAAATAAAACTGTGTGCTCATTGCAATCGCCTTCCCTGCTGACTAAAACATCCAAAGCAGAAGGTATACTCAATGTAGGAACTTTTCTAATATTACTATGAATCCATTTTAAAATCTTTTTTGCTGCCAGCCAGCTATTTTTTTCTGTTCCTACTATCTCTCTTGCAAGTTTTATTATCCTGTCATCCTTAGACTCTATAAACTGCTCTTCTGGGATATTTTCTATTGGAATATTTAAGATCTTCTGGGCTTCTGGTTCTATATCTCTAATAATCTCCTGATAAACATTATCTCTCTCTATCTTTAAATAGGATACATCCCTTGGGTCTTTTATTTCGATGTTAGATTTTAAAGAAAATTCCGACAATAAATCGCCGCCATGCCTTGAAAAAGAGTTATTGATATCCACCGCATCTTTTGCATTTTCCTTGAGCATAGTAAACCCAAGCCCTGATTCTTCTTTAAGGATATCCCCGTTTCCTGTCATCCATGTCCTGGTTTTTATCCCATAGCAATTTATCTCGAATATATCCGTTTCAATTTTATTTCCACCTGAATCAACTGCTTCGCTTCCAATCTTTTTAACACTTACTTTATTAGCAGACATGCTTACCGGCTCAAAAATCTCAAAATTAAGTTCTTTATCAGCATCGAGCCTTTTGAATAAAAGAAATGGCGCTATCGAATTAGATATAAGCGTATTGTTCCTTATTGCAAGGCTCGTTTCTCTTTTACCTGCGCCTGTGTCTACATTAATCTTAAGAAGATTATCTACTATCTCCCCAGATATATCTATCTTATAAGAACCTGATATCAGTTTATAATAAAAATTTTTAAGCTCATAATTCTCGCTAAAAAATGAACCGCCTCTTATTCTTATAAACCTATCCTCGCCTAGTAAGTTTAGCCTCAATAGCGTTGTTTCGTTTATTCTGTATCCTGCTATGCCTGAATCTACGTCCTGGCTTATAACAGTATTTGAAAATCCTATCTTCTTAGCTTTAAAATAAATGCCCATCCATGATTCGCGCATAGGAATATCTTTTGTCAGCTCTATCTTGTATCCGGAAGGATTTGTGATAATAAAGGCGGGCAGGACTTCTTTATTAAAAAGAACTCCCATCATGGTAAGCCAGCATATCGCAACAAATACGGTATAAAATCGTTTCATCTGAATCTTTTGGCGCGAGCCTTGAAAAAAAGTATCAAAGGCTCTATATATGGCCTATCCGTGGATATCTCTATCGAATCGAGGGCCATTGATTTGAACGCCTTATCCCTAGCGCCTATAAAAGATAATCTCCTTTTTGTAAGTTCTTTTTTCAATAAATCATCTCCTGTATCCAGAAACAAAACTTCGCCTGTTTCTGCGTCTTCAAATTTCACAAGGCCTATATCTGCCAAATCTTTTTCTCTTGGATCAGATATGGAGATACCTATGATATCATGCCGTTTATTTAGAATCCCCAGGCGCCTTTCATAATTAGAGTCCATAAAATCAGACATAAGAAATATGACTGAGCGCTTTTTTAAAACCTTCCCAAGATATTCCAGGGCTGAATTTATTGATGTCTTTTTGGACTCTGGTTTGTAATATAAAAGCTCTCTTATTACCCTTAATACATGCGGCCTGCCTTTTTTAGGAGGGATAAATTTTTCAACTTTATCTGTAAATAACAATAAGCCTACTTTATCATTATTTTTTATCGCGCTGAAAGAAAGCACTGCGCCTATCTCCGCCATTAATTCTACCTTCATTTTATTCCTGGTCCCAAAACTGCCGGAACCGCTCATATCCGCCATTATTATTACTGTAAGCTCTCTTTCCTCCACGAATTTCTTAACATATGGATGGCCTGCCCGGGCAGTCACATTCCAGTCAATAGAGCGTATATCGTCCCCTGGCACATATTCCCTGACTTCATGAAACTCCATGCCCCTGCCTTTAAATACAGACTCGTATTCTCCGGCAAAGACATTGTTCACAAGCCTTCCTGTCCTTATTTCAATCTGCCTGACTTTTTTAAGGATTTCTCTCGGGATCACGGGACTTCTATTTCGTCAAATACCTTCTTTACGATATTTTCGCTCGTCATCTCTTCTGCCTCTGCTTCGTATGTAAGGATAACGCGGTGCCTCAAAATATCCATACCCACTGCCTTTATATCTTCAGGCGTTACATAACCTCTTCCGCGGATAAAGGCGTGCGCCTTACTGGCTATATTAAGGTATATGGACGCTCTAGGAGAAGCGCCATAGGCAATGAAGTTTTTTATATCCAGCTTGTAGTCTTCCGGCGCGCGGGTTGCATAAATAATATTTACTATATAATCCTTTATTTTTTCGTCCATGTAAATCTCATTCACAACCTCTCTTGCTTTTATAATATCTTGAGGCGAAACAACTGCTTTTACCTCGCTTGGATTATGGCCTGCCATGCGCTCCATAATTTCTTTTTCTTCTTTTTTATCAGGATATCCCATCTTTATCTTCAGCATAAACCTGTCAACCTGCGCTTCAGGCAGAGGATATGTCCCTTCCTGCTCTATTGGATTTTGCGTAGCAAGCACTAAAAATGGCTCATCCAATGGAAATGTATTTTCTCCTATAGTAACCTGCCTCTCCTGCATTGCCTCAAGAAGCGCGCTCTGCACCTTTGCGGGAGCTCTGTTAATCTCGTCCGCGAGTATAAGGTTTGAAAATATAGGGCCTTTTTTGGTAGTAAATGCCCCATCTTTTGGATTATAAACAAGTGTTCCTATTAAATCTGCTGGTAACAAATCAGGCGTGAATTGAATGCGCTGAAATTTTGTCTGGATGCATTTGGAAAGCGTTTTAACAGCGAGTGTTTTTGCAAGGCCTGGCACGCCTTCTATTAATATGTGGCCGTTTGCAAGGAGAGCTATTATCAACCTGTCTACAAGATAGCGCTGGCCAACTATCACTCTGGACAACTCTTGCGTAATCTGCTGGATAAATAGGCTTGATTCTTTAACTTTCTCATTTATCTGTTTTATATCCTGGCCGTACTTTGGGCTAAAATTAGTCATAGATGCCTCCCAAAATTTACGAAGTAAATTTTGATCCCGAGCCGCCCTTATACCCCCGTATATGCGGCGAGGGACCTTTTAAATTACCATACTCTCTAATCTCTTCACCCTTTCTCTTATAGGCGGATGTGTGCTGAAAAGCGCTCCGATTGCGCTGGCGCTTAAAGGATTTACTATAAATAAATGCGCCGTAGCCTGATTTGCATTCATTGGGTAAACCTTGTTTCCCTTTTCTAATTTTAAAAGCGCATGACTAAGCCCCATCGGCGTCCCTGCCATTATAGCGCCTCTTTTATCAGCGGCGTATTCTCTGGATCTTGAAATCGCAAGCTGTATAAGCATGGCTGCTATAGGCGCGACTATCAACATAACTAACATGCCTATGCCATTATTCTCCCTATCTCTATTCCCTCTCCCTCCAAATATAGCCGCCCACCTTGCCCAGTTTGCAATCATTGTAATCGCGCCTGCAATTGTAGCTGCCACGGTCATTATTAAAGTATCCCTATTCTTTATATGAGAAAGCTCGTGCGCTAAAACCCCTTTTAATTCTCCTTTGTCTAGAATATTTAATATGCCCTGCGTTACGCAGACCGCTGAATGTTTTGGAGAGCGGCCTGTAGCAAACGCGTTCGGAGTATTCTGCGGAGCTATATATACCTTTGGCATAGGCATTTGAGCGCTATTTGTAAGATCCTTTACTATACTATATAATTCTGGCACTTCGTTTATATTTGCCTCTTTGGCTCCATACATCATAAGCACTATTTTATCGCTGAACCAATATGAAATCATATTCATTAAAAAGGCGAATATAAACGCGTATATAGCGCCTTGCTGGCCTCCGAAATAGCCGCCTATCAATACAAAAATCATGGTCAAGGCAATCAATAATAAGCCTGTTTTAAAATAATTCATAACAAACACCTCCCAAATTTGTGAAGCAAATTTGATCCCGAGCGACCATCTTCATTTTCATCAAGTCGCGAGGGACATCTTAAATGAAGAAAGCCCCGATACTATAGGGCTTTTCTTCAATTAATTATAACTTATTATACTCTTATTTTTTCTCTTCTTTATTCTTAGCTTCTTCCTTTTTTGCCTGCGCGCAATCTTTTATTTCGCTGACGCCTGCAAAAAGAGCTGCAAGGCCGCCTAATACTAATATTGGTGGGACTGAACCTTTTAATAATATTACAAAGCTATACCACCAGCTTATTAGCCCCCATATGCCGACAATAATGCTTACCAGCCCGCCAAGTACTGTTATATATTTTCCCATTTCTCTTCCCTCCTCCTTCTGTTTTAATGTAACTATTTATACCATTTAAAGCCGTACTTGTCAATACCTTTATAAGTATTTGCTTAAACTAGCCCAGGTCTTAGGCCCTACTGCTCCGTCAGGTACAAGGCCTTTTGACTTCTGAAAATCTTTTATTGCCTGCCTTGTCCTTGGGCCCATCTTGCCGTCAAGGGAACCGGGGTTAAAGCCAGCTTTCTTCAAAGCAGTCTGTATATCTTTTGTAGTTGGCTTAAATTCCGCCTTTTGAGAGTCTTTCTGCTTTACCTCTTTTAACTTGAGAACATAGTCCTTTTTAGATTCAAGTATTTCTTTTGTCCTCCTGGAATCTTCAAGTTGCACTAGAGTAGTTTTATCAATATAACCTGTGCTCCTAAGGCCTATTGATTCCTGAAATGCCTTTATGGCGTCGCGAGTTTCCTTCCCCATCCTGCCATCAGTATTTCCAGGCTCATAACCTTCGTCTTTTAATATAACCTGCACTTCCTCAATCTTAGGATTAATGATATCAGTGCTTCCTATAAGTTTTTCTTCCTCCCTCTGATATTGAACTGATTTAGGAACAATATTGCATCCATAAAATGTTAACAGCGCCAATATAGATACAATAATATAACCTTTCGTCCTCATATGCATTCCTCCTTTTAATGAGCACTTGATTTATGAAACGAGCAAAGCGAGTGAACATAAGTCAATGTGCGAATTAATCCCGAGCCGCTATAGCATTAGATAATATGCGGCGAGGGATAATCATCTAACATTTAATCCCTCGCAGCATATATTTAAATTCTATAGCTGCTCGGGATCAACTTCGGTCATACAACTTACGTTCACTTCGTTCCGTAACTTGTGACCTCGTTTGATTATATCAAAAAATCAATGTAAAGTGAAGACTTTAGTGATAAAATACGTTTATGTTAAAACAAATTGTACCTAATAAACTTTGTCTTTCGTGCGATATATGCTGCAGGTTTCTTGATAAAAACGCGCCTCTTGCCCCGCTTTTTCTGCCACATGAAATAACGCCAAAGATAAAGCATCATCTGGGCAAATCATGCCGCGTAAAGTTAAAACCCTGGCAAGATATGCATACCTGCCCTTTCTTTAACGCCAGAAACCATAGGTGTGCTATCTATCCAAAAAGGCCTTTTGACTGCCAGCTTTATCCTTTTACAATAATGTTCGATGAAAAACGCGAAAATATCATCCTTGGCATAGATAAAAAATGCCCGTTCAGCGCAAATACTCAAAATGAGCCATTTATAAAAAATTATTTTCATTATTTAGTTGATCTGCTGGAGAAAAAGGAAGCTGCAACCCTGATAGCAAAAAACCCCCTGTTTATAGGCAATTTTCAAAATGATGTAATACAGTTTTCACATTTAGATACCCTTACCAAATTAATTATTAATAACCCTGAGAAAAACGGATTTAAACAAATCTCGTTAAAAGATAAAGATACATTTGATAACTTTTTTAAAAAAATTCAAAGCGCTGATTCCAGTCAGAACTTTGTAAATCTATACATCTGGAAAGAAAAAAACCCTGTATGGTGGAAAGAAAGCAATAAAGGCCCGGAGATACTGCTTGAAACAGATTCTGGTTATATAAATTTTGATTCACTAAAAAAATTTCCTGATTATGTGTATTTGAGAGAAGAACTTGCCAAGCTTAAAGGAAACAAATATAAACATAAAAGGTCAAGTTGTAACTATTTTTCAAAAAATTATAAATTCCAATATCTTACCTATAAACAAAATATGAAAAATGACTGCCTGAAACTTTTCTCAAAATGGGCATCTGAAAGAAAAAAGAAATTTCCAGACCCTTACTACCATAAACTTTTGGAAGACAGTTTCTCCGCTCATAAACTAGCTATAGAGAATTATAAAGTCCTTGGCCTGATAGGACGCGTTATAAAAATAAGGGGTAAGATCTGCGCTTATACCTTTGGTTTCCCTCTCCCCTTTGGGGAGAGGGTTAGGGTGAGGGGAAATATGTTTTGCGTGCTTTTAGAAGTTTGCAATCTGAAATATAAAGGTATTTCAGAATTTATTTTCAGAGAATTCTCAAGAGAAATAAATCAATATAAATATATCAATGCCATGGATGACTCAGGCCTTGAAAATCTCCGCATCTCCAAACTCTCCTATCATCCTCTTGCTCATCTGTAGGGACAGCACACTGTGCTGTCCCTACTTAACTATTCCCAGCAGATGTGATCGAAATCGCAATTAGCGCATTTATCTTTATCGCGTTCAGGAAGTTTTTCAAAACGGAGTTCTTGGATATTTCTCCATGTATTTTTTATAATGCCCACCATCTCATCTACCATATCTTCCCTGAGGACTACTTTAAACTCTGTCGGCTCGCCTTCTTTTATCCCGTATTTTCTTATTGCTTTTTTGGCAGGCTCTACAAACACAAGCACGCCGTGGCTTACAACTATATTTTTATCCTGCCTGGTCTTATCTCTTTCGTATAAAAGTTTATAGCACACTAGCTGCCTTAAGTAACCATCGCATTCTTCGCTTTCAAGGCCCTCGACTTCAAAAATACCTTTAGTATGCTTATTGGGCTGGCCTGTCTTATAATCAACTACTCTCGCAAGATTATTTTTTTCATCTTCTAATTCTAATTTATCGTATTTGCCTGTGAAAATAATGCCATCTATGTTTACTGGCATTCTGTTTTCAAGCCCGATTGGTTTTATAGGCTTTTCAGATATCCTGCTGTAATATTTTTTCAAACCATCAAATTGTTCTTTGCACCTTAATTCTATAGCCTTCTCAGGCCCTTGGAATTTTAACGCCTCGAGAAACCTTTCCTTGAAAAACTGGAAATCAGGAAACCTCTTTGTCCTAATGTATTCCCTGTATAAATTTTCTAGCCCTGCGTGCACTGCATTGCCAAACATAAGGCTTTGCTTTTTTGCGGAAGGAAGCATCAGCGCATTATCATAAAGAAATTTCCGCCTGCATTTTAGATAATTATCCAGGCTTGTAGGGTTTAGCGTCATGTCTTTAACCAGGTCAGCCAGGACTTCTTCCGTCCCGATAAAAGGCTCCATAAGGCTTGTTTTTTCAAGGAAACTTACTAAAATATCTTCTTCTTTTAAATCAGGCGTTTTAGGCTTTATGCCAAGCCTATGCAAAAATACGCTGGAAATAGAGTTTTCGTCCGGGCTCGCAGTGAATATAATATTACTCCTGGCCCTTGATACAGTTACATAAAAAAGCCTTGTTTCGTCGTAAGACCTCAGCTCTTTTATCCTTTCTTTGCTTCCAACTCTTTCCACGCCTTTTGTCATATCAGGAGGAAGCGGAATCGTATCAGGCCTTGGCTTTATGGGCCAGCTTTTATCCTGCAGGCAGAATGGGATTATAACGCTGTGAAACTCCTGGCCTTTAGAGCCATGCGCTGTAAAGATCCTGACCCCGTTCTGAGTCATTGTCACAAGATTCCCTTCCAGCGGCATGCCATGCTCATTCCTTGTCCTTATCTCCTCTACGAAATCCTTTAATGTTAACCCTGGTTTTGACATATCTGAACTCTTTATCATATTTATAAAAGATGACAGCGCTCTTAATTCCCTGATTCTTACAACGTCATCTTTATCGTATTTCTCCAGGATATATTTATAAATCCTGGCATCTTCCACATATTCCATCAGGGATGTATGCGCTGGCTTAAATTGTGAATTCTCTATAAGTTTTTTTATTGCAGCTCTTGCATTTTTTAGGCTCCCTGATAAATCTTCTGAATTTAAAAATTCCAAAAAGACCTTGGCATCTTCTTTATTTCTTTTCTTCTTATTTACTTTGGCTATCAGGCCCAATGTATCCACTAGCGGGATTTTAAAATAGTCTGCTATCAGCACTTTATACAAAACCCTGTCTCTATCTTCGTAATTTCCCGGGTCCATGCTTGCAAGTTCCAAAACATCCAGCATCTGCCTGACCCGCGGTTCAGGCCTCATATCTTCTTTTCCGTCAGTCGCATACGGGATACCTGAGTGTAAAAATTGATCCGTTATCTTCAATATCAAATCCCTTTTCCTGACTAGAATCGCTATATTGTTATAAGGGTTTTCTTTCTCTTCCAGGCTGAGGTCTTTTGAAGATTCAATCTGTTCTTTGAGCTCTTTTACTTTTTTCACAATAAAACCCAGTTCCTCTGCCTCCCGGGTAAATTCATAGTAGTCTATTGATTTTTTCTTAAAATCCATTATATTTATAAGGTCTTTATCGCCTGTCCTCTCATCCTCCGGCACCTCTTTTATTAGAGACTGGCTAAGGCCTATTATCTCTTTTGTTGAGCGGTAATTATTCTTTAAAGATACTGTTTCTAAATTCTTGAATTTATTTTTTAGCTCCTTAAAATTTCCGACGCTTGCGCCCTGGAATCTGTATATTGACTGGTCATCGTCTCCCACGCAGCATACATTTGGATTTTCTCCTTTGAGTATGGAAAATAATAACTTAAGCTGGGCTCCATTTGTATCCTGGAATTCATCCACCATGAAAAATTGATACTGGTCTTGATATTTTTTCTTCAAGATCGGCTCATTGTTTAGCGCATGGATAGCCATCATAATCATATCGTCATAATCATATCTTCCGCGCTCGTCAAAAACTTCTTTATTCCCGCTCGCCTTAAGTTTTTCATACTGGTCATAAATAATAGCCAGGGCCTTTATCCTTGGCACATGTTTTTCTTCTATATACGCGCCGTCCGGCTTTAATGTTTTTACATATTTCAGAAATTCTTCAGGGCTCACGCCTTCCCTCTTTAAATCGCTTATCTTTTTCTGTATGTCTTTTACGTAATTATACGGCGCGTTAAAAGGCCTTATTTCAGAGATACCCTGGGTGTGGTCCAGGATATACTCTATTGCCCTTACCTGCTCTATATCTTCAATCTGTATCCTCTCCTGGATATAGTTAGCCGCTTCTTCGGAATCTAAAAGAATTGAGTTAGCAAAACTATGAAATGTCGCAACATAGACATCATAGCCCTTGAAACCTATAATTTTTGCAAGACGCTCCTTCATTGTCTTGGCTGCAGCATTTGTATAAGTAAGCGTCAAGATATTTTCTGGAAAGGCTTTTTTCTGAAATATGATATTCGCGGCCCGCACAGAAAGTATCTGCGTTTTGCCTGTCCCTGGCCCTGCCAGGACAAGAACCGGCCCCTCGATAGCATCCACTGCCTTTTTCTGCTCTATATTCAATTCATTATAAAATTCTTCAAACTTTGTTATCATCTATTACTTATCATCCCGTCCAACAACTTGACATTTCAACAATGTTGATTTGTCAAGTTGTTGGAAGGATTATTTACCTATGGAAAATGCGCGGCCCAGGCATTTGCCTATGCCATGATAAGTGCCCACTTCTGGGTCGTATAAAACAGGCTTTATCTTTTCAATGTCAGGAAGCCCGTCTTTTCCAAGCGCGTTTTCATCGCATTTCACATCTAATATCTCACCTATAAATTGGGTATGCAGGCCTATTTCAATAGTATTTATAAGCTTACATTCTAAAATAAGAGGAAATTCATTTATATAAGGCGCATCTACTAATTCGCTTTTTACAGAGGCCAACTTTGTTCTTGCAAATTTATCTTCATTCTTTCCTGATACGATTCCAAAATAATCAGCAACTTTCACATATTTCTCAGAAGGCACATTAACTGTGAATGCTTTTTTATCCACAATATTGCCATAGGAATAAGTCGCCTTTCTTAAAGATATGCTAACGCACGGAGGCCTTGAACACGAAATTCCTCCCCATGCAATTGCGCAGGCATTTGCTCTTCCATTCTTATCATATGTTCCTATAATCCAAGTAGGCGTGGTAAAAACAAGCGCCTTAGCCCCTAATGATTTCTTCATAAAAATGCCTCCTTGTGATATTCAATATATCCTAAATCATCCATGCGCATATTATAACACTCTTAACATTAGACGTCTACCAGGCTATTTGACATATCTATTTTTATTTAGTATACTTCTTATATGAAAACTAGGGAAACATGGAAATCAAGACTGGGGATCATAATGGCTGTTGCAGGAAGCGCCGTAGGGCTTGGGAATTTTTTGCGTTTCCCTGTGCAAGCAGCTCAAAACGGCGGCGGGGCGTTCATGATCCCGTATTTTATATCTCTTCTTCTTCTCGGCATACCTTTAATGTGGATAGAATGGACTATCGGGCGTTTCGGCGGAGGTTTCGGCCACGGCACTGCGCCCGGAATATTCCACAATATGTGGGTCAAAAATAGGTTCATAAAATATTTCGGCATAATAGGAATTTTCGGGCCTCTTGTAATCTTCATATATTATACCTATATAGAATCATGGACCCTTGCATACGCATTCTTCTCAGCAACAGAGAAATACGGCCAGGCGACAACACAAAACAGCATGGTCTCATTCTTGATGGGGTTCCAGGGCATTGAAAAAAATAATTTCTTTTCAAGCATGCAGTGCGCGTATATATTCTTCCTTATCGCATTCTGCCTCAACATGTTTGTCATATATAAAGGCATATCAGGCGGCATAGAAAAATTATGCAATATTGCCCTTCCCGCGCTTTTCATATTTGGAATTATAATAGCTGTGAGGGTATTGACATTCGGCGCGCCTGATCTGTTAAAACCTGATTGGAATATTGTAAACGGCCTTGGATTTTTGTGGAACCCTGATTTCAGCGCTTTAAAAAGCGCCAAGGTATGGCTCGCAGCTGCAGGCCAGATATTTTTCACCCTTAGCGTTGGCATAGGCGTAATATTAACATACGCGAGCTATCTTAAAAAAACAGACGATGTGGTGCTTTCAGGCCTTACATCTGTGAGCGCAAATGAATTCGCAGAGGTAATACTTGGGTCTTCTATTATAATACCGGCTGCATTTGCATTCTTCGGCCCAAACGAAATCCAGAATATTGCAAAAGGCGGGGCATTTAACCTCGGCTTTGTAACAATGCCTCTTATATTTGAAAAGATATCTTTAGGCGCCGTGTTCGGGTGCATGTGGTTTTTACTTCTATTTCTTGCAGGTATCACTTCTTCCGTATCGCTAGCCCAGCCCAGCATAACATTCCTGGAAGATGAATTTAACATCTCCAAGAAAAAGTCTGTTATTATTTTTGGCATAGCGTCTTTTATGCTATGCCAGCCTGCTATATTCTTTTTGAAAAACGGCGCAGTAAATGAACTGGACTTTTGGGGAGGCACGTTTTGCCTGGTGCTATTCGCAGCTTGCGAAACTATACTTTTCGGATGGGTATTCGGGATTGAGAAAGCCTGGGAGGAAATTCATCACGGCGCGGAAATGCGCGTGCCAAGGATATATAAATTTATAATAAAATATATTACGCCTTTATTTTTATTTTTAATATTAGGGTTCTGGTTTTATCAGGAAGGCATTGCTGCAATATTAATGAAAGGCGTTAAACCCAGCGATAAGCCTTATATATTAGGTATAAAGCTTATGCTTCTGGGAATATTTATTGCCTTGGCTATCCTTGTGAAGATCGCCTGGCAGAAAAGAAAAACTGCGGTCAAGAAAATCGCTTTCGGCGATAACCTTAAACTGCGATTTTCAGCGGTTAGAAAAGTGTTTTATACTTTCCTACACCATAAAAAATGAATATCTTCGGCTGGTTATTTTTGATTATATCCTGGGGAATTATTGTAATTCTTACTGCATCCTGTTTCGCGAGAGTCTTGTCTAAAAAGAATTAACAGACTGCCTCAACTTACTCCACAATAATAGCTTCAACAGGACATTCGTCTTTAGCCTGTTTTACAGAGTCTTCGTTGCCAACAGGCACTACCTTTACTTTTGCAATTGCTTTATCGTCTTTCATCTCAAAAATATCAGCGCAGGTATTGACGCACAACCCGCATCCAACGCACAAATCCTGGTCAATTCTTACCTTCATATATCCCCTTTCATTGTAGGGACAGCACATTGTTCTGTCCCTACATATATTATATTTAACGCTATTAGCTGTCAATAAAATTATTCCAACGCGAATCTTGCAATAAATTCACTAAACATGAGGTCCTGGATATAAAAACCACTGTTCTCCATCCTTCTCACAAGGCCTTTTTCTTCCAGGCGGTAAAGAAAATTCTTTATGTTTGCTATGGGGAATTTTTTGGCGCGTTTGCCTACTATCATCATTGTAGTAAAATCCTTTATCGTAATGGGCTTTTTCTCCTCGGCGAGTATTTTCAATAAATCCTTTTCTCTGTCGCTCGCCTTTGATAAAAGGAAATTAAAATAATCCCTGCCTAATTCTTTAAGCGTATTATTCAAGGCGTTGTCCCAGGAATCTGTATTAACCCTGCCTTCTATCTGGCTGTCATACAAGTGGCTCGCCAGCAATTGCACTTCATAAGGATGGCCTCCTGTATATTTAAATATATTTTTCCTTATACATTCTTCAAATACTACTCCTGTTCCCCTGAGAGTCATGTCTATCGTAGCCATGGCCTCGCTTTTTTCCAAATTTTCAGCATTTAATCTTTTTCTAAAAAACCTTCCGACTGGATCGTGTTTATCAATAAAAGACTCCCAGCCTAAAGGCGTTGATGAAAGTATAAACAGGAACCTGGTTTCTTTAATAACATTATCACTGCTTAAGACAGCTCTCAAGATATCTATAGTATTTGATACCTCCATGAGATTTTGAATATCATCCAGCAATACTACTGCTAATTTTGTATCCAGCGCTTTCCAAAGCTCCAATAAAAACTTTGTAAATTGAACCTGGCCATTTGACAGGGATTTTCTTTTAGAAAAAAGCTCTAAGAGGTTTTTTTGAACAGTATCTATTTTCGGAAAACCCATTACCATTTCTTCTGCTATAAGATGAATGGCATCCAGGGCTTTATTTTTCTCAGTAAACTTTGAAATCCCGCAAAAAGCCGCAGGAAATCCGTTTTCCTGGCTTATGCGCCTGAATTGTTTTAAAAGAGAGGTTTTTCCCACTCCCCATTCTCCAAGCACTATAAGATGGCTAGGCCTTGCATCCAGAGCGCCATCCAGGTTTGATTTAAAAATCTCTAATTCCCGGCTTCTTCCTCCGAATATCTTTGGTTCCCATCCTGATTGAGGGGTAAACGGATTTGAAGATATCATATATAAATCCTAATTTAGCGTAGGGGACGGTCGCGACCGTCCCCTACAAAAGCAGACGGACAAAATCTATTTATCGCGCAATCACTGCAGAGCGGCCTTCTGGCAACGCATATCTTTCTTCCATGTAAAATCAATAGATGCGAAAAAACTCTCCAGTCCTCCTGAGGGATTATTTTCATTAAATCCTTTTCTATCTTTCCAGGGTCTTTATTTTCTGTAAGCCCCAGCCTAGCTGAAAGCCTTATCACATGCGTATCAACCACTATCCCAACCACTATCCCGAACCCTGAAGATAAAATAACATTGGCTGTTTTCCTACCCACCCCCGGAAGGCTTGTCAATTCTTCAATAGTGTCCGGCACTTTACCATTAAACTCATTTAAAATTTTCTTAGCCGAGCCTATGATGCCTTTTGCTTTGTTTTTGTAAAAACCTGTTGAATGTATATCCTTTTCAAATTCTTTCAAGCCGGCTTCTGCAAAATCAGATATAGCCTTATATTTTTTAAATAATACAGGCGTTACTTTATTTACCCTCACATCCGTGCATTGCGCTGAAAGTATGGTGGCCACTAAGAGCTGCCACGGGTTTCTAAACTTAAGCGCTATCTTTGCTTCAGGGTATTCTCTTTTTAATATTCTTATTATCTCTTTTATATTTTTCATTTTCCTAGAAACATATATATAGAAATTAATAAAAGCATAACAGCGAATATCTTTTTAAGCATAGGGCTTGGAACTGCATGTAAAGTGGTCGGGTTTGTCAAGGCCAGTTTTAATGGTTAGTTAAGATAAATTGTTTCTGTTATTGAAGGCAGGCCTTTAAAGCTTTCAATAGAGCCTTGGCAGTACACCTGCCAGGGCGTTTTGTTATCAAGCGACTGATGAAACCTCTCCTTATTATAAAACTTAAAATATTCTGTTAATCCTGCCTTTGCTTCCGGTATTGTCTCGTACCCTTTTA
>MNVP01000030.1 GCA_001871815.1 Candidatus Omnitrophica bacterium CG1_02_40_15 | reverse complement strand
ATGACAGCTGGTATTTTTT
This sequence comes from Candidatus Omnitrophica bacterium CG1_02_40_15, assembly GCA_001871815.1. GTDB lineage: Bacteria > Omnitrophota > Gorgyraeia > Gorgyraeales > Gorgyraeaceae > UBA10183. The sequence goes on along the minus strand of MNVP01000030.1, from coordinate 4,982 downwards.
AAAGGCAGGCTATTCTTTAAGCGACGCGCTTATACAGGAGCGCACAGGAAAAAGCAAGCAAGAGTACCTTAAATCAGCAGTTTCGTTTATAAAGAAAAATTATACTAGTCGCAATGTGTTGCAAGGACTTGGAGAAACGCTAGATGATAAACAAAAAATATGGGCTAAAGCGCGCTTGATTAACGAAGCTGTAACAGAGATAGAAAAACTAATTATATAAAATCCTACCAAATCGTATTAATCCAGATATAGCCAGGAAAGAGCAGTTGAAGCCATATAAACCGAGCCCTTTTGATGCAAGCCAAAGCGCCTATAATGTATCTTATGTTAACTTGGATATATTTAAAAAATAGCCATAAGTATATATGGATAAATGAGTTACGTCAATATGTGTAAATGCTGTGGATAACTCTATTTCTGTTCCGCCCCTTGTCATTGCGAGGCCGCTATTAGCGTCCGAAGCAATCTCATCTCCTACCATACATGACACATCTGGAGGCTAAATTCTTTCAAATTATTTTAGGAATTTTTTAAAGATGGATGAAATGAATAAGAAGTATCTATGTAATGCGGTATCTCTACCAGTAAAGCCTTTTGAAGCGCTCTGAATACCGTTTTATCCATTTACGCGACGCTTCTTCAAGAGAAACCTCTTTGCCAGATTGTAAGGTAAGCAAATTGCGGTATTCTGCAATAAGATAAATTTGCTCAATCATTTTTGTTTTAAAAGCTTCGTTAATCCTGAAAAAACTTACAGCTATATCATAAAATTTTGTCTCTGGATTATTAACGCAGCGGATAACTTTTGCCTTAATGTTGAATATCTTATCTTCAAAAGGCATTTTTATTGCAATCATAGAATTGGGCTCAACAGGATGTTTTGCCGGAAACAATAAGCCCCCTATGCTTACATTAATCGTTTCAGACCGCATGTCTTCATGGCCCTTGCTTAATCCCGGCTTAATAACCTTGTAAGCAAGAGGTAGGGACAATGGATGCCGGATAAAATGACGGCGTTCTATTATTTGCAAATGATTAGAATCCTTTTGCATGATAGAAATATTATATTACTTTTTATACTGGCCTGCAAGATGTTAGATGTTGAATAGCAGGATGTCCCTAAATAGGACGGCTGCTATTGGAGGTTTTGGCTTTATAGGCTGGTGCTTGCGGCTATTGATCCAACAAATGTTTTTGGCTGCAGATGTTTATAATCTTTAACCCATTTTTCTAACCATTGCAGAAAACCTGAGTCTCTATTGTATTCTTGCATCAGAAAAATTAAAAACCTATTAAGGCGAGATTGGCCTGTCAGGCAGCTTGGGCACATCTCTTGTGGGTTAAATTCCTGAATAAACTTTTTCCTTGCTTGGCTCCCCCAGATATCTTGAAAAGATGCTATTTTAAGGCTACCGAAGCTTCTATGAGCTCTATGCTCAACATGAGTGCAAGGATAAATATTATGATCAGGCCCAATAAAACCTAACAAAGAATGCGCAGGACAGAATTTAAAATCTGGGGTAAATACCCCTTTCTCCGTCGCATCAGTTAATAGTATTTTAAAGCTACTGTCTTCTAATTTTTTCAATTCTTCCAGATATGCATCAATTTCTTTCCATTGAACATTTGAGATAGTGCCTGTAATGCTTCCTTCTGGCGCCCGTAACCTGGCATAATCTACCTCAAGTTCTTTAGCCAGTCGAACAAATTCTGGAATTTCTTTATAATTTTCTGTAGTTATGACAAACGATAGGCCTATCTCAAGATTTGTCCTCATTTCACGCTTTAATTTAACCAATTTTTTTACATTATCTACAGTTTTATAAAAAATATTAGCTGTAACATGTGAGTCCCTGCTAAATGTTTCAGGAGTTGCAGCATTTAAACTTATTTGAATAAACTTACCTTTAACTATGACTTGTCTAACTTTATCTGTAAGTAAAATCCCATTAGTCACAAGTCCTACCTCAAACCCATAGTCAATTGCTTTCTGCATCGCCTCTGTAGTTGCTGGATTAACCAATGGCTCGCCTCTAATTCCAGTAAATCGTAATCTTCTTATACGTAAATCAGGATTAACTTGCATCGAGTTATATGCATGCGCATCTTCTACTAAGCTTAGAAAAACATCTCTTTCTAACAGTAAGCCCGGCTCTCCTCTTCCATCATTTCCTATGCAGTATCGACAGAACTTATTACACCTTGAGCTTGGATGAATTTCTATTTCTGGGGGCATTACCGTTTCTCCTTTTAATATTCTTTTTATAAATTCAAAGTTGCATAGTAACGTGGATGCTTCATAATCAAATGGGTATTGCCCTTTATTTATAAAATCTCTAAGCAATTTATCCCAGTATATTTCTAGGGCTTTTTTGCAGAAATCCTTAGTTTCTCTTCCTTGAAAAGAACTAGAAACTCTTAGGCAATAGGCATACTGACACGCTATCGCCCCTATTAGAATAAATAAAAAAGCTATGTTAAATGTCTTATATAGATTCTTCATAAAATATACAAAAAAGCCACTTTTCCCATGCCAGGGAGCTAATTTATTTATAGCGATAGTTGTAGTGTACATTGAGATATGATATTTTTGTATAGCTCGTTTGCTTCAGTAATTGGTTCATCTATATGATAACCCCTCTCAATGTCTCTTATTTCATGACTGACTATTTCTTTAAAACTGTCTTCTTTATTTGTTTTTAAGGCCTCTTTTAGAGAATTATAGCCTGCGTATATTGACACATAAGGCGTATCAGTTTTTCTGCCTTTTCCTGCGTGAGCAATAAGATTATTATACGGGTCCTTAAATACAATTGTAGGCAACCCCGTATCTTCAACTACAATACATAAACGCACTGGCTTTTCCCAAGATGCAGGATTTCTTAAAAGAGATTCTTGCATTAACATAAATCCCTGTAAGAGATTCTTTTTAAAAATAGGGTCATTAAGCTTTTGGATTAGTTCAGTCCTTGTTTTGTTTCTATCGGCAATGTCTATAAGATTATCCATAAATATATCAGCCAGCTCTTCATTGTCAATATGTGGCAAATCTTTTATCTGCTCAGGCAACACTGCAAACATATTTCCTGCGTTTGCAGCTTTGTTAATAGCAGGGTGCGTCTCTCTGATTTCGTCAACGCTGCCCCGCGAAAGATTCATAGATAAGGATTCTATTTCTTTTCTTAGGATATGCTTAAACTCAATGGGCAGCATTTCAATATCAGGGATCTGGATATAATGTTTGTAATTCTTTGCCACATATTCAATGCCTTCTCCTATGCCTATGCCAATGACTTTTATCCCTTGTTTTTCCGCATTTTCTAATGCCTCTGAAATAGGAATTCCACTATTTCCTTCACCGTCGGTAATTACTATAATAATATTATGTTCTGCGCCATGCTTCAGCGTATCTTCAATTGCTGCCTGCAATGCATCGCCGTCCGCAGTCGCAATTCCAGTTGCCATTGACTCCACTAATTCTTTTATTAAACTGTCTCTCTGGCTTATGGTATCATAGGAATTTATCTTGCCTGGTATCTTTTGATTTCTGAAGGCCTTGTGCAGATATGTAGTAGGGCCAAATCCTCTAACATTAAAATCAATGCCTAAATTATGCAGGGTGTCCATAAATACAATACTTGCAAGAAGCGCGTTTTCGCCGCGTTCGCCATGCATGCTTCCGCTCTCATCAATTACCAGTGTAAATTTTATTGAGCGCTGTGTAGGAATAATGCGGTCTCTCCAATATCTATCATCTGTAAAACCTGACATGCTGGATATGAAAAACCTGTCCCAGTCAATATCCTTACCTTTTTTAAGGCCTCCTACCCATTTTGGTTTTGCATTTTCCCTGATGATATTTGCCATTTGCCCGGTAAGGGTATGGACAAGGCGCTTTACAACATCAAGATTAAGTTGATACTCGTTAAAACAACTTTTCAGAGAACCCATATAATTCTTCAAACGGGCGAATCTCTCATGGTCTGAAAGGCGCCTTCCCTCTTCTTCTCTTTTTAGCCTTTCATCAGTTAATTTATCAGCTTTTCCTTGCTGCGCCAAAAGGCGTTTTTTATTTCCTGCATCTTGTTTTTCCTTTTGAGCTCTTTGCCAATCAGGAGAAGTTTCCTTGGTCTTATCGTCTAATTCCTGGCTAAATTTTTCCAGTTCTTTTTCAAGCTTTTGGCGTATCTCAGGAGGAAGGCTGTCCAGGTCTATTTCCTCGCCGCCAGTTTCTCCAGAACACCCTAATTCAAATTTCCCTTCTCGCAATAGCTGTTCTATTCTTTCCATCAATAATCTTTTATATATCGGCAGTATTTTCTCACGCATAATATCGACCCTCATCTTTGCAGCTCTTGTTATTTCCATAGGTGTTGGTTCTTTATTAACGCTTATATTGCCTGCTTCATCCTGTATCTTTGGAATACAGTCAAATGTTTCATTAAGCGCTTCTTTGACATCATCTTTTTCTAACTCCTCTCTTGCTTTACCTTGCATAATCCCAGGGAGTTCTCCAAATGTCCCATAATATAATATGCCGAACGCAAACTTTATATGTTCCGGGATATTGTCTCCAAAGTGATTTTCGAGCCAGCCTTCCGAATTACTAATGCGCTCATTGCTTTCATGTAATAGCTGGCTAGCGCCTAACATCAATAACCCTGCCCATCTTTCTATAGTAACGTCCTCTTGGACATTAAACAATAAATTAGTCAACTTATCTAAAAAAGGTAAAAAATCTGTATATCGCGTTCCGTAGCGATGCATGCCTTCGTGAATGCCGTTTGCTATCAATTCATCAAGATCCGTTGTTAAAATATCCATTATGTTATACACCAATGTTTCTTTTTGAGGGAGATAACCCCATGCGTCGCCAGGTATTATTCTTATCCTACCCCCTGTTACTCTATTAAAAAATGAAGCAAACTGTTTTATTTTTTCATATAAAATTTCCCTTTTTTAGATAAGTTGACTAATTTATT